>NZ_JBFUCJ010000089.1:0-31584 GCF_056405295.1 Variovorax sp. P1_H2
CTTCGTGTAGCCCTCCCACCCCCTACCGGGGGCGCAGTCAGCGGCCCGGCGAAGCCGGTTCCGCGACTGCCCACCAACCGGCGCGCTGCGCGCAGCCGTAGAACAAACACAGCGATGGCGACGGTGTTCCCCCGGCCGGCGCAGCCAGGCCCGTTGGTGAAACACCGCGGATCTGGCTTTGCCAGGCCGCTGGTGTTGCCCCCGGTAGGGGGTGGGCGGGCTACACGCAGTGAGCCCAACCTGGGGGCGAGCCACATTTCTGTGCGCTGTGCACGATATGGAGCGTGAGGCACCGCAGTGAAGCGTGTTTGGCACCATTTTTGCTTCCGAGTGACGCGCCAGCCCTTGATTCAGGGCTGAATGCACCACATCGACGCAAACTTCAAAAAACAAACTTCATGGACGCACTGACTCGGGGCACGAACGCGCTTTTTCTTCTTCTGGGCGCCATCATGGTGTTGTCGATGCATGCAGGCTTCGCCTTTCTCGAACTGGGCACGGTACGCAAGAAGAACCAGGTCAACGCGCTGGTCAAGATCCTGGTCGATTTCTCGGTCTCGACCATCGTCTACTTCCTGGTCGGCTTTGGCGTGGCCTATGGCACGCACTTCTTCGTCGGCGCCGATCAGCTGGCGCTCGGCAGCGGCTTCGAGCTGGTGCGCTTCTTTTTCCTGCTCACCTTTGCCGCCGCGATCCCGGCGATCATCTCGGGCGGCATCGCGGAACGCGCCAAGTTCTGGCCGCAGCTGATCGCCACGGCGGTCATCGTGGGCTTCGTCTACCCGCTGTACGAGGGCATTGCCTGGAACCGGGCCTTCGGCATCCAGGACTGGCTGGTCCGGGCGACCGGCAACGAATTCCATGACTTCGCGGGCTCGGTCGTGGTCCACGCGATGGGCGGCTGGCTCGCGTTGCCGGCGGTGCTGCTGCTGGGCGCGCGCCGCAACCGCTACCGCGGCGACGGCTCGCTGAGCGCCCATCCGCCATCGAACATCCCGTTCCTGGCCCTCGGCGCCTGGGTCTTGTGCGTCGGCTGGTTCGGCTTCAACGTGATGAGCGCGCAGACGATCGACAAGATCTCCGGCCTGGTGGCGGTGAATTCGCTGATGGCGATGGTGGGCGGCACGCTGGTGGCGCTGGCGCTCGGCAAGAACGATCCGGGCTTCGTCTACAACGGCCCGTTGGCCGGCCTGGTGGCCGTCTGTGCGGGCTCGGACCTGATGCACCCGATCGGCGCCCTGGTGGTGGGTGGCGTGGCCGGCGCGATCTTCGTCAAGCTCTTCACCCTCACGCAGAACAAATGGAAGATCGACGACGTGCTCGGCGTCTGGCCGCTCCACGGCTTGTGCGGCACCTGGGGCGGCATCGCGGCGGGCATCTTCGGCAGCCGGGCGCTGGGCGGCATCGGCGGCGTGAACCTGTGGGCCCAGCTCATCGGCGTGGTGATCGGCGTGGGATGGGCGCTGGTGGCGGGCGGCGCGGTGTACGGCGTGCTGCAGGCCACGCTCGGACTGCGCCTGTCGCAGGAAGAGGAATACGAGGGGGCCGATTTGTCGATCCACCACATCAGCGCCACGCCCGAGCGCGAAGCCAATTGGTGACTCGCCCCCAGGTTGGCTCACTTCGTGTAGCCGCCCACCCCCTACCGGGGGCAACACCAGCGGCCCGGCGAAGCCGGTTCCGCGGTGTTTCACCAACGGGCCTGGCTGCGCCGGCCGGGCCCGCGCGGAATGCGGCTCAGGGCAGCAGGGCGGCGCGGACTTTTTCGATCACCCGGACGTAGGGGGCTGCGAAGTCGTCCAGCGGCGCATCGGGCGCCAGCCAGCTGAAGCTGAAGACCAGGCCGTCTTCCTCGGGGCTGCCCGAGGCGACGTGTTCGAAAGTCTCGGGCAGCGGCGCTTCGGCGCGCATCAGGTACAGGTGCCAGAGCTGCGGGTGGCGGAGCTTGTTGCCTTCGATGCCGGCCTCGCAGCAGCGGTCGATGGTGCCCAGCGGCAGCAGTTCACCCAGGTAGTCGATGCCGGATTCCTCCAGCAGTTCGCGCCGTACCGCGTCCTCGGGCGCTTCCCCGGCCTCGACGGTGCCCTTGGGCAACTGCATGCTCCGGTCCTCGGGGTGATGGAACACCAGCAGCCGACCCTGGATGTCGACCAGGCAGGCGCAGGCCTTGAGGACCGGGCTTGCCTTCGCCACGCTCAGGCGCCCGAGAGCGCGGCCTTGACGGCGGCGCTGACCTGGCCCATGTCGGCCTTGCCGGCCAGCCGGGTCTTGACCGCGCCCATGACCTTGCCCATGTCGCCCGGGCCCTTGGCGCCGAGCTCGGCGACGATCGCCTTGACCTCGACCGCGACCTCGTCGGCGCTCATGCGCTGCGGCAGGTAGACCTCCAACACCTTGATCTCGGCCGCTTCCTTGTCGGCCAGGTCGGTGCGTCCGCCCTGGGTGAAGGCGGCGACCGAGTCCTTGCGCTGCTTGACCAGCTTGTCGACGATCGCGACGACCATCGCGTCATCGAGTTCGACCCGCTCGTCGACTTCCTTCTGCTTGAGGGCCGCGAGCAGCAGGCGGATGGTGCCCAGGCGCTCGGAGTCCTTGGCGCGCATCGCGGTCTTCATGTCTTCGGTGATCTGGTCCTTGAGGCTCATGGCAGGCTTTCGTTGATTGAGCGAAAAACAAAAGCCGCGGCAGGGTTTCCCTGGCGCGGCTCAATCCGGGCTGAACCGGGCGATGGCCGTGAAGCCAACGCTGCGAAGTGCTTAGTACAGCTTCTTCGGGAGCTGCATGCTGCGCACGCGCTTGTAGTGGCGCTTGACGGCCGCGGCCTTCTTGCGCTTGCGCTCGGCGGTCGGCTTCTCGTAGAACTCGCGAGCGCGCAGGTCGGTCAGCAGGCCGAGCTTTTCGATGGTGCGCTTGAAGCGGCGCAGTGCGACGTCGAAGGGCTCGTTTTCTTTTACGCGGATGGTGGTCATTGAAGGATCGGTTGGTTCAATTTGGCCAGGGGAGATCGAGGCCCCGGGCCGGGGTTCCTCAACTGAAAAATGGGGTGGGCCGTTGAGGGGAGGCCGAAGTTAGCCCAACATTATAGCGTCAGCTTTGGCTTCCGGCGCCAGTGCCTGTGCACAGGCGTGAGCGCTGGCCCACGCCCACTGGAAGTTGTAACCGCCGAGCCAGCCCGTGACGTCCACCACCTCGCCGATGAAGTAGAGCCCGGGCTGCTTCGATTCCAGGGTCTGGGACGAGAGGTCGCGGGTGTCGACGCCGCCGGCCGTCACCTCGGCCTTCTTGTAGCCCTCGGTGCCGCTGGGCGTGATCTGCCAGCGCGCGATGCGTTCCGCCAGGGCGGCCAGCGCCCGGTCGGCGGCTTCGTTGATCGGGCGCTGTAGAGCGGCGTCCTGGCCGACCCAGGCGTCGGCCAGTCGGGAGGGCACCCAGGCGGCCAATTCGTTCCCGATCCGCTTGCGGGAGCGCTGCTTGGCCTCGCCGAGGGCGGCCGCGACGTCGGTGCCGGGGGCGAAGTCGAGGGTCAGCGGCGCGCCGGGCTTCCAATAGCTCGAGATTTGCAGCACCGCCGGCCCCGACAGGCCGCGGTGCGTGAACAGCAGGTCCTCGTGGAAGCTCATGCGCTCCTTCTTGCTGCCGGTCTCGATCTGCACCGGCAGCGCGAGGCCGGCCAGGCCCGCGTAGGGCTCCCAGGCCTCGCCGCCGAAGGTCAGCGGCACCAGGGCCGGCCGCGGCGCGACCACGCGCAGGCCGAATTGGGCCGCGATGCGATAGCCGAAGTCGCTGGCGCCGATCTGCGGGATCGAGAGGCCGCCGGTGGCGATGACGAGGCGGGGCGACTTCACGGTGCCGCGACTGGTTTCGAGGCCGTAGCCGCCATCTGCCGACCAGGCGATCCCGCCGACGCTGCAGGGCTGCCAGTGGGTCACGCCGCCGGCCGCGCATTCGGCCAGCAGCATGTCGATGATCTGCTGCGACGGGCCATCGCAGAACAGCTGGCCCTTGTGCTTTTCGTGGAAGGCAATGCCATGGCGCTGCACGAGGGCGATGAACTGCTGCGGCGTGTAGCGCGACAGGGCCGAGCGGCAGAAGTTCGGGTTGTCGCCGATGAAGTGCCGCTGCGGCGAGCGCACGTCGAGGTCGCGGTTGGTGAAGTTCGCGCGGCCGCCGCCCGAGATGCGGATCTTCTCGGCGATGCGCTCGCCATGGTCGAGCAGCAGCACCCTCAGGCCGCGCTGGCCTGCGAGGCTGGCGCAGAAGAGGCCGGCAGCGCCGGCGCCGATGACAACGACGTCGAAGGAGTTCAAGCGGCCCGGCTCACGGGAGTACCTTCGTGTTGCGCACTGCGGTGGGAGCTTGCTTGGGGCGGCCCGGCGCTGCGCTCATGTGCCGAAGCGGGTCGACGGCAGGCCGGCCGCGGCCAGGCCGCGCAGCACGTCGCCGACCACGATCACCGACGGACTGGCCATCGCCGCGCTCGCGATGTCGGCGCGCAGTTGCGCCAGCGTGGTCGCGATATGGCGCTGCTGCGGCAGGCTGGCGTGCTGGATCACGGCGGCGGGGGTGTCGCCGGGCAGGCCGTGCAGCAGCTCGTGCTGGATGTGCGCGACGCCGGCGACACCCATGTAGATCACCAGCGTCAGGCGGGCGTCGCGCGCGGTGGCGGCCAGCTGGCGCCAGTCGGTCGGGTGCTCGCCGGCCGCGTAGCCGGTCTTGGCATGGCCGGTGACGAACACCACGCCCTGGGCATGGTCGCGGTGGGTCAGCGGGACGCCCAGCGCGGTGACCGCGGCCAGTCCGGCCGTGATGCCGTTGACCACCCGCACCTCGATGCCGGCCTCGCGCAGGTGCTCGACCTCCTCGCCGCCGCGGCCGAAGATGAAGGGGTCGCCACCTTTGAGGCGCACCACGGTCTCGCCTTCCTGCACCGCGGTGATCATGAGCCGCTCGATGAAGGCCTGCGGCGTGCTGCGGCAGCCGCCGCGCTTGCCGACGTGGACGATGCGGGCGCCCGGTCGGGCATAGGCCAGGACCTCGTCGTTGACCAGGTCGTCGACCAGCAGCACGGTCGCGGCCTGGATCGCCTTGACCGCCTTGAGCGTCAGCAATTCGGGGTCGCCGGGGCCGGCACCGACCAGGGTGCAGCCGCCTTGGGGTGAAAGTGGGCTCATGGGGTCTCCGCGGTTTGCGTTTCTTGCGCGCGCTGCGCCAGTTGAATGATGTGCGCGACCTGCTGCGCGATGGCGCCCGGCACCGGCAGTTCGCCGGCCAGCACGCTGCGGGTGTAGCGGGCCGTGGTCTGGATGTCGATCTCGCTGGGCAGGCCGGGCACTTCGGCCTGGGTGCCGGGCTGCTGCGCCTGCAAGGCGATGCGCTGCCCGCGCACGAAGCCGTCGACCTGCGCGGTGCGGCGCGGATCGACTGCGCTCTCGCCCTCGAGGCCGCGCGAGAGCAGGGCGGTCATGCCGGTCAGCTCGAAGGTGGCGGCCATCGAACGCGCGTATTCGGGATGGGTGTAGCTGCCGACCACCACGCAGTCGCCGAGGCCGGGCTGCATCAGCTTGACCACGCTGTGGCCGGGGTTGCGCAGGCCGACCACGCGGCGCACGTCGAGCAGGCGCTTGAGCCCGGGGCTCAGCAGCTCGGTGGGCGCGAACACCGCCTCGCCCTCGGCGATCGGGCGGATCGCCGCCAGCGCCGGCACGTCGAGCGCGGCCAGCACGCTGGACGCCAGCACCCGGGCCGATTCGGTGGCCGCGCCGTGCACCAGCACCGGCAGCCCCTCGCGCGCCAGCAGCAGCGCCAGCAGCGGCGTCAGCACCGGCAGCCGGCGGGCGCCGTTGTAGCTCGGCAGCACCACCAGCGGCCGGTCGGTGGCCGGGAAGCGCGCCAGCCGCGCATGGGTGGCATCGAGGAAACCGGCCAGCTCCTCGGGCGTCTCGCCCTTGATGCGCATCGCCAGGCAGAAGGCGCCCATCTCGAGGTCTGAGATGCTGCCGTCGAGCACCTGGCCGAACAGGTCCGAGGCCTGTTCGCGGGCGAGCGGCTTCGCACCGCGCGCGCCGCGGCCGATTTCCTTGATGTAGTGGCTGATTCCCATGGGTGCTGGATTGTCCCGCATGCCTTATGCCGGTTGGGCAGTGGGCTTATGCCCCGCGGCGGCGGCGCGCACCATGCGCTTGAGCTCGGGCAGGCAGGAGCCGCAGTTGCTGCCGCACTTCAGCGCGCCCTGCAGCCCGGCCAGGCGCTGGTGCTCGTCGCCCGAACCGGTCGCCAGCTGGGCCTCGATGGCGGTCTGGGTGACGCCGAAGCAGCTGCAGATGACCTTGCCGCGCGCGGCCACGCCGGCCGGGGCCGCGGCACCGGGGCGCAGCAGCTGGCGGCCGTAGGCCTGGGCCGGCAGGCGATCCTGCAGCAGCGCCTTGATCCAGGCCTCCGCGCGGGTGTCGCCGCCGAGCAGGAAGCCCTCGAGCCGGGCATCCTCGCCATCGCGCACCAGGCGCACGGCGCGCCGCTGGCCGCGCCGGGCATCGGCATAGCGCAGGGTGTCGCTGCCGCCCAGCGCCAGCAGGCTTTCGATCCGGGCCAGCACGGCGTCGGGCGGGGCCTCGTAGGCCGCGGCGCGGAACAGGATGCCGGTGCGCTCGGGGGCGCTGCCTTCGAGCGCAGCGCCGGCCCCGAAGGGCACGCAGCTGGCGAAGGGAAAGCTCTGCATCAGCCCGCGCAGCACACCGGCGGTGTCCAGCGCCGCGTCCTGCGGCAGCCAGGCGGCGGCGAGCAGCGACCAGGGCAGTTCGGCCTTGAGGATCTTGACCGCCGTGTGCTTGAGCTCGGGCTGCTTCGAGTCGGGGCAGTAGCTCGGCGTGGTGAGCGCGTTGACGCCTGCCAGCCGTTCGCCGGTGCTCGAGCTGCCGCCCAGATACTCGCCGCCCCAGTGCATCGCGATGAAGGCCTGGGACAGGCCGAGTTCGGTGCTGGCCGCGACCGGCAGCACGATCGAGCCGCGGCGCGATGTCACGTGCACCAGGTCGCCTTCGGCCAGCTGGCGGCGCGCCATGTCCTGCGGATGCATCTGCACGCTCGGCTCGGCCACGTGGCCGAACAGGCGGCCCAGCGTGCCGGTGCGGCTCATGCCGTGCCACTGGTCGCGCAGCCGGCCGGTGTTGAGCGAGAACGGATAGCGCGCCTCGCGGGCCTCGGCCACCGGCTTGTAGGGCGTGTCGACGAAACGGGCACGGCCGTCGGGTGTCGGGAAGACGCCGTCCTCGTAGAGCCGCGCGCGGCCCGTGGCCTCGCCCTCGCGCAGCGGCCATTGCTGCGGCGCGGCCTCGAGCATCGCGTAGCTCATGCCGGTGATATCGAGGTCGCGCCCGCGGGTGCTTTCGCGGTGCTCGTTCCAGACCGATTCGGCGTCGCCGTAGGGAAAGAGGGTGTTCGACGCGCCGGTGCGCGCGAGCCGTGCCTCGAGCCTGCGCGCGAAGGCCACGCCGATCGCCCAGTCGTCGCGGGCCTGGCCCGGCGCCGTGACCGCCGGGCGCACGCGCGAGATCCGGCGCTCGCTGTTGGTGACCGTGCCTTCCTTCTCGCCCCAGGTGGTGGCCGGCAGCAGCAGGTCGGCGAAGTCGCAGGTCGAGGTGGTCGAGAAGGCCTCCTGCACCACCACGAACTCGCAGCGTTCGAGCGCCCGGCGCACGGTCGCCTGGTCGGGCATCGACTGCGCCGGGTTGGTGCAGGCGATCCACAGCGCGCGGATCTCGCCGTCGGCCGCGGCCTGGAACATCTCGACCGCGGTCTTGCCGGGCTTCTGGGGGACCTCGGGCACGCCCCATAGGGCCGCGACTTCGGCGCGGTGCGCGGGGTTCGCAAGATCGCGGTGCGCCGACAGCAGGTTGGCCAGTCCGCCGACCTCGCGGCCGCCCATCGCGTTGGGCTGGCCGGTCAGCGAGAACGGGCCGGCGCCGGGCTTGCCGATCTGCGCCGTCGCCAGGTGCAGGTTGATCAGCGCCGCATTCTTGGCCGTGCCCGAGGACGACTGGTTGAGGCCCTGGCAGTACAGGCTCAGCGTGGCCGCCGAGGTCGCGAACAGGCGCGCGGCCTGCAGCAGGTCGTCCTTGGCGATGCCGCAGACCTGCGCCACGCGGTCGGGCGTGCAGTCGCGCACCGTGGCCTTGAGCGCGTCGAAGC
Organism: Variovorax sp. P1_H2; assembly: GCF_056405295.1. NCBI lineage: Bacteria > Pseudomonadati > Pseudomonadota > Betaproteobacteria > Burkholderiales > Comamonadaceae > Variovorax > Variovorax sp. P1_H2. The sequence continues at coordinate 8,185 of NZ_JBFUCJ010000089.1, forward strand.
CGCTCGTGTGCTCGGCGATGTAGCGGGCGTCGGTCCAGCCTTCCCACAGCATCAGGTGCAGCATGCCGTTGAACAGCATGACGTCGGTGCCGGGCTGGATGGGCAGGAACAGGTCGGCGATCTCGACCGTGTCGGTGCGGCGCGGGTCGGCCACGATGATCTTCAGCGCCGGGTTGGCGGCCTTCGCGTCCTCGATGCGCCGGAACAGGATCGGGTGCGCCCAGGCCGTGTTGCTGCCGACGATGAACAGGCAGTCGGCGAACTTGAGGTCGTCGTAGCAGGCCGGCGGCGCATCGGCGCCGAGCGTCTTCTTGTAGCCGGCCACCGCGCTGCTCATGCACAGGCGCGAGTTGGTGTCGATGTTGTTGGTGCCGATCAGGCCCTTGGCGAGCTTGTTGAAGACGTAGTAGTCCTCGGTCAACAGCTGCCCCGAGACGTAGAAGCCGACCGCGTCCGGCCCGTGCGCACGGATCACCCGGGCGAAGGTGTCGGCGGCCAGGTCCAGTGCCGGCTCCCAGGCCATGGCCTCGGGCGCGGCGCCGCGCTCGGCCCGCCGCATCGGCTGCAGCAGGCGCGTCTGCCGCGTGACCGCCGCACTGGCCGTCAGGTGCAGGGTCGAGCCCTTGGTGCAGAGCCGGCCGAAGTTGGCCGGGTGGTCCGGATCGCCGCGCACGCCGGTGATCTGCGCGCCATCGGATTCGATGATCACGCCGCAACCGACGCCACAGTACGGGCAGGTGGAGCGTGTTTGGTTCATGGTGTTCCTGAGGTCAAGCTGCAACGGATCGCTTCGGGCCGGCCACCGGCCGCGCGAGGTCGGTGGCGTGGCTTGCCAGTTCCTCGCTGTCCAGGTGCACCACGCCGTCCGTCACCTTGACGGCGAAGCGCGGCGTGCAGCCCTCGTCGGGCGATTTCGCGCAGCCGTCGTCGATCCCGATCGCCCAGTTGTGCAGCGGGCAGGCCACGCTGGTTCCGAAGACGATGCCCTGGCTCAGCGGGCCGCCCTTGTGCGGGCAGCGGTCGAGCAACGCGAAGACCTGGTTCTCGGCATTGCGGAACACCGCGACATCGATGCCCGCAGGCCGGGCCACGCGCCGCGCACCCAGTACCGGGATGTCGTCGACGCGGCAGATTGGTTTCCATTCGTTCATGCTCGTGCGCTCCTTCAAACGGTTTGCGGCCGCGTGTCGACCACTGCCACCGGCGTGAACTGGCGGACATCGACCGCGGCCCGGCTCGATTCGAACCACGGATCGGGCTCGCCGTCGAGTGCGAACTGCAGTCGCTCCCACAGCGCCTTGCGGCCCTCGGCGTCCTCCAGGATCTTCTTCTTCACGTAGTCGAGCCCGACGCGGCCGATGTAGTGCACCGTGCGCTCCAGGTACCAGCCTTCCTCGCGGTACAGCTGCAGGAAGGCGCCCGCGTACGCCATCACCTCCTCGGCGCTTTTCACCTTGACCAGGAAGTGCGCCACCTCGGTCTTGATGCCGCCGTTGCCGCCGACGTAGATTTCCCAGCCCGAGTCGACGCCGATCACGCCGACATCCTTGATGCCCGATTCGGCGCAGTTGCGCGGGCAGCCCGAGACCGCCAGCTTGACCTTGTGCGGCGAGTACATCGCCCACAGCGCGCGTTCCAGGTCCTTGCCCATCTGCGTCGAGTCCTGGGTGCCGAAGCGGCACCATTCGCTGCCGACGCAGGTCTTCACCGTGCGCAGCGACTTGGCGTAGGCGAAGCCCGAGGGCATGCCGATGTCCTTCCAGACGTTCTCGAGGTCTTCCTTCTTGACGCCCAGCAGGTCGATGCGCTGGCCGCCCGTGACCTTGACGGTCGGGATCTTGTATTTGTCGGCCGCGTCGGCGATGCGGCGCAGCTCGTCGGGCGTGGTATGGCCGCCCCACATGCGCGGGATCACCGAGTAGGTGCCGTCCTTCTGGATGTTGGCGTGGCTGCGCTCGTTGATGAAACGGCTCTGCGGATCGTCCCTGGCTTCCTTGGGCCAGGTCGAGATCAGGTAGTAGTTGACGGCCGGGCGGCAGCTCGCGCAGCCGTTGGGCGTGCGCCAGCCGAGATTGCGGTACACCTCGTCGTGCGTCAGGTGGTGCTCCTTGCGAATCGCGTCCCGCACGTCCTGGTGGCTGACGTCGGTGCAGCCGCAGAGCGCCTTCTTCTTCGGCGTGGCGGAGTAGTCGCCGCCGGCCGTGAACATCAGGATCTGCTCGACCAGGCCGGTGCACGAGCCGCACGAGGCGCTGGCCTTGGTGTGCTTCTTGACCTCTTCGAGCGTGAACAGTCCCTTGTCCTTGATCGCCTTGCAGATGGTGCCCTTGTTGACGCCGTTGCAGCCGCAGACCTCGGCATCGTCGGGCATCGTCGCGGCCTTGCTGTGGCCCTCGTGGCCGGTGTCGCCGATGTTCGATTCGCCGAACATCAGCTTGTCGCGGATGTCGTGCACGCTGCGGCCGTCGCGCAAGAGCTTGAAGTACCAGCTGCCGTCGACCGTGTCGCCGTAGAGGCAGGCGCCGACCAGCTTGTCGTCCTTGATCACCAGCTTCTTGTAGACGCCGCCGAAGGGGTCGCTCATCACGATCTCCTCGGTGCCTTCTCCGCCCATGAATTCGCCGGCCGAAAACAGGTCGATGCCCGTGACCTTGAGCTTGGTCGAGGTCAGCGAGCCCAGGTAGCGGCCGATGCCGAACTGCGCCAGGTGGTTGGCCGCCACCTTGGCCTGCTCGAACAGCGGCGCCACCAGGCCGTAGGCGATGCCGCGATGGGCCGCGCACTCGCCGACCGAGTAGATCCGCGCATCGGTCACGGTCTGCATGGTGTCGCTGACGACGATGCCGCGGTTGACGTGCAGCCGGGCCTTCTCGGCCAGCTCGGTGTTGGGCCGGATGCCGACCGCCATCACGACCAGGTCGGCCGCGACCTCGGTGCCGTCCTTGAAGCGGATCGCGGTGACGCGGCCCTCGGGTCCGCCGACCAGCTCCTGCGTCTGCGCGCCCATCAGGAACGTCAGCCCGCGGTCCTCCAGCGACTTCTGCAGCAGCTTGCCGGCGACGTCGTCGAGCTGGCGCTCCATCAGCCAGGGCATCACGTGCACCACGGTGACGGTCATGCCGCGCAGCATCAGGCCGTTGGCCGCTTCCAGGCCCAGCAGGCCGCCGCCGATCACCACCGCGTTCTTGTGCGTCTTCGCGGTCTCGATCATGTAGTCGGTGTCGGCGATGTCGCGGTAGGCGATCACGCCCTTCAGCTCCTTGCCGGGCACCGGCAGCATGAAGGGGTTGGAGCCGGTGCACAGCAGCAGCCGGTCGTAGGCGGCCTCGGTGCCGTCGTCGGCGCGCACGACGCGCTTGACGCGGTCGATCTCCACCACCTTCTTGCCGGCGTGCAGCGTGATGCGGTTCTCGGTGTACCACTCCCAGCTGTTGAGCACGATCTCGTCCACCGTCTGCTCGCCGGCCAGCACCGGCGACAGCAGGATGCGGTTGTAGTTGGGGTGCGGCTCGGCCCCGAACACGGTGATGTCATAGAGATCGGGTTCGATCTTCAGCAGCTCTTCGAGCGTGCGCACGCCGGCCATGCCGTTGCCGACCATCACGAGTTTCATCTTCTTCATGGGGGCTGGACCTTTCGTGGAATCAATCAAGCAGGGTGCCCAGCGCGCGCGTGGAGAATCGCGCCATGAGCTTTGAAGTGGACATCGGCTACAGCAGCCAGCGCGGGCCGCGCGAAGTCAACGAGGATTTCGCCGGCACCGTGCGTGCGCCGGCCGGCGAGGAGGCGCGCGGGCTGATCGCCGCCATCGCCGACGGCGTGTCCACCGGCGGCCGTGGACTGGAGGCCGCGCAAACCACCGTCATGGGCCTGTTGGCCGACTACTTCGCGACGCCCGACACCTGGGAGCCGACCGCCGCGCTGGACCGCCTGATCGGCGCCCAGAACGCCTGGCTGGCCGACCACAACCGGCGCCGGCAGGGCGGCGGCACCGCGCTCACCACGCTGACCGCGCTGGTGCTGCATGGCCAGAGCTACACGCTGGCCCATGTCGGCGACACCCGGGCCTGGCGGGTGCGCGAGGGCGGCGAGCCGGCCGTCGCGCTGACCCAGGACCACGCCTTCGAGCACCCGGACCTGCGCAGCCGGCTGACCCGCGCGATCGGCCTCGACGACCAGGTTCGGGTCGACTACGCGCAGGGCGACGTGCGCATCGGCGACTGCTTCGTGCTGACCTCCGACGGCGTGCACGGGGTGCTCAAGGCGCAGCAACTGGCGCGCTTCGCGCTGCAGGGCACGGCGCGGGAGGGCAGCGAGGCGCTGGTGCGGGCGGCTCTGGCGGCCGGCACGCGCGACAACGCCACCGCGCTGGTGATCCGCGTCATCGGGCTCGACGCGCGCCAGCTCGACGACGAGCTCGGCGACGTCCGCCGGCTGGCACCGCCGGCGGCGCTGAAGGTCGGCGACACGATCGACGGCTACGTCATCACGGCGCGGGTCGCCGACACCGGCGTGCACCTGCTCTACCAGGCGCGCCACCCGGTCACGCGCGAACTGGTCGCCATCAAGACGCTGCATCCCTCGCGCGCCGGCGATCCGCAGGAGCGCGCGATGCTGGCGCACGAGGCCTGGCTGGGCCTGCGCGTCAGCGCGCGTGCCGACAGCGGCTTCATCCGCGTGCACGAACGCGCCGAGAACGCCAGCGCGCTCTACGTCGTGTTCGACTGGCATGGCGGCCGGACGCTCGAGCAGCTGCAGAAATCCGGCCCGCGCGGCAGCGCGGCCGAGGTGGTCGCCGCGGCCATCGCGATCGCCAAGGCGCTGGGCCGGCTGCACCGGCACGGCGTGGTGCACCGCGACATCAAGCCCGGCAACCTGCACCTGGGCGATGACGGCCGCTGGCGCATCCTCGACCTGGGCGTCGCGCTGTCCGGCCGCGAAGGCGCGGCGCAGCGCGAGCTGCATGCCGGCACGCCGAGCTACATCAATCCCGAGCAGTGGGAGGGCGCCGTCGCCGATGCGGGCAGCGACCTGTTCGCGCTCGGCGTCACGCTCTACCAATGGCTGGCGGGGCGCCTGCCGTACGGCGAGATCGAGCCCTACCAGCTGGCGCGCTACCGGCGCGACCCGGGGGCGCTGTCGCGCATCCGGCCCGACGTCCCGGTCTGGCTCGACCACCTGGTGTGCAAGGCGGTGGCGCGCGACCCGCGCCAACGCTTCGAGACCGCCGAGGAACTGCTGCTGGCGCTCGAGCGGGGCGCTTCGCGTCCGGTCGGCGCGCCGGGCGCCACGCCGCTGATCCGCCGCGATCCGGCCGCGCTCGCCAAGATCGCGCTGGCCGTGTCGCTGCTGCTCAACGCACTGCTCGTGCTGTGGCTGCTGTTCTTGCCCCGCTAGCTTGGAGCACCCCCGAAGCGCCTGCGGCGCCCGGAGTCGCTGCCAGAGGCAGCGGCTCTTCGGGTCCGTCCCAGCCTGCGCAGGCAGGCTGGGAGCCTTGGACCTCAGCCCCTCGAGGGGGCGATACCAGCGGCCCTGCAAAGCCGGTTCCGCGGTATCCCTGGCCCTGGGCCGCGCGAGTTCCACGCGTCGCTTCATGGCTGGCGCGCCGTCTTGCGCGGGGCGGCGTATTTGACCGTCGACGGGGAAGCCGCAGCCCGGGCGCGGCCGCCTTTTTCAGCCCAGGTGCGGGTCCAGCGGATCTGCATCACGCGCATCACGCCGAGCATCACCAGCGACAGCAGCGCGAAGAAGACGAAGCCCCAGGTGTAGCTGCCCAGGTACTGCTTGGACAGGCCCATCGCGTTGGGCACCAGGCCGCCGCCGAGGGCGCCGATCTCGCCGATCATCGAGCCGGCCACCGCGGTGCTGGCCGGCCAGCGCAGCGGCACCAGCTGGAACAGGGCGCCGTTGCCCGCGCCCAGTGCCGCGAAGCAGACGATCAGCAGCAGCGTGGTGAGCACCAGCGACGCCGACGAGACGCCCACCAGCACCAGCCCGGCCGCCACCACCGTCAGCACCAGCGTCAGTGTGTTGACGCCGCCCCAGCGGTCGGAGATCCAGCCGCCGACGATGCGCACCGCGGCGCCCATGAAGGCGGCCAGCATCGTCAGCTGGCCGGCCTGCACCTTGCTCACGCCGAACTGGTCGTAGTAGTAGGAGGGCAGGAAGGTCGTGAGGCCGATGAAGCCGCCGAAGGTGACGCCGTAGATCAGGCTGAAGACCCAGCCGTCCTTCTCGAACAGGCAGGCGATGTGCGCGCGGAAGCTGGCGTGGCTGTCGATGTCCGGCGGCTCCTTGGCGAACACGATCATCACGATCATCGGCAGCAGGATCGCGCCGGCGGCGACGCCGTACACGCTCTGCCAGCCCAGCCATTGCGCCAGCGGCGGCGCCACCAGCACCGACACCGCGGTGCCGACGTTGCCGGCGCCCACCAGGCCCATCGCCAGGCCCTTGTGCTGCGGCGGGAACCAGCCCGAGCCGAGCGACAGCGCGACGCCGAAGCTGGCGCCCGCGATGCCCAGCAGCACGCCCATGGCGAGCAGGTCGTTGAAGCTCTTCACCAGGAAGAAGCCGAACAGCATCGCCACCGCGATCAGGCCCATCTCGACCAGCGTCGCGTTCTTGCGGCCGATGTACTGCGACAGGATGCCGAGCGGAAAGCGCATCAGCGCGCCGGCGATGATCGGCACCGACAGCATCAGGCCCTTCTGCGCCGGCGAGAGGTCGAAGGTCTCGCCGATGAAGGGCGCCATGGCGCCGTTCAGCACCCAGATGCAGCATGAGAACGAGAAGTACAGAAAGGCCGCGAACAGCGTCGGGCTGTGGCCTGAATGCAGAAATGTCTTGAAGCTGGTGGACATGGCGGTCAATGCGAAATGCCGCGGCGCGGCCGGGAGCGGGCCGTGTCGTCGGACGGGGTTGGGGGGGTGTTGCCGCGGCGGTAGCCGGCAGCCTGAAGGGTGTGTCCGGCCGTGGCTCCGCCGGACTGAGGGCAGGAACCTGCCGCTTCACCAATGCGGTGCTTCGTTACGCCGCGACCTGTATCAAGCAAGAGGCGTGCCAAGAATTCGCGGCTCGCCTGGCCTATGCTTTGCATCACTTTCCAATCCCCGCCGTGACCTCTCTTCTCGTCGTTCTTCCCCCTGAAAGCACCGATGGTGCGATGCCCGCGGCGCTCGGCCGGGCGCTGGCCGGTCGCGACATCGTCGCCGTTTCCTGCCGTGATCTGGTGCGCCAGACCGAGATGTCGGCACCACGACAGGTTCTGCTCTGGCTGCCGGCGTCTTTGCCCGACTCGCTCCGCCAGGGGCTGCGGGTCTGGTCGGGCATGCCGCCCTGTGCCCTGAGCCTGGTCAGCGCGCCGCTGGACGCCGACGCGCACGCGCAGCTGGTGGCGCTCGGCGTGCACGCCTGGGCGCCGATCGACGGGTTCGATGCGCCGTCGCTCGAGGCGTTGCTGGCACGGGCCGGTGCTCGCTGGAAGCGCGAGGCCGCGTTGCGCACCGAACTGGATGCCTTTCGCACCCGCCTGGACGAGCGCAAGTGGGTCGATCGTGCCAAGGGGCTGCTGATGTCGGCGCGCGGCATCGGCGAAGACGAGGCCTTCGGCCTGCTGCGCGGTGCCGCGATGCACGCCAACCTTCGGCTCGGCGAGGTCTCGCGCTCGGTGCTCGAGGCCGCGCAGTGGGCCGATGCGATCAACCGTGCCGGCCAGCTTCGCATGCTGTCGCAGCGGCTGGTACGGGTGGCCGCGCAGGGCCTCGCCGGCATCGATGCGCGGCGCGCCCGCGTGCTGCGCACGCAATCCGCGCAGCGGGTGCAGCACAACCTGGATCATCTCGCCACCCTCGCATTGGGCGAGCCCGGCACCAAGGCGCTGGCCATCGTGCGCAGCGCCTGGCAGGACCTGGAGACGGCGCTCGCGGCGCGGCTGGCGCCGCCGGCGCTGGCCGCGATCGATGCCCGGGCCGAAGCGCTGCGGAGGGCCGCCGAAGCGCTGACCGAGGCGCTCGAAGCCTCCGGCGCCCGCCGGGCGCTGCGCATCGTCAATATCTGCGGCCGGCAGCGGATGCGTGCGCAGCGGCTGGCGAAGGACGCGCTGCTGGCCTCGCTGCTGGCCGTGCCGGCGTCACAGGAGCGGCTGGCTGCGACCATGGACGAATTCGAGGCCGCGTTGCGCGAGCTCGAGGCGGCGCCGCTGAGTTCGCCCGAGATCCGTGCCGCGCTGGCGATCGCGCGCGACGAATGGCTGCACCTGATGCACGGCGTGCGCAGCGCCGACAGCGCCGAGGGCCGGGCCTCGCTGGTGCGTGCCAGCGACGCGCTGGTCGACACCTTCGAGCGTCTCACGGCCTCGTACGAGCACAGCTTGCAGGTCATCATGTCCTGACTCCCGGTGCGCCGGAGGCCGAGATCGCCGGCTCAGGCCGCGACCTTCTCCACGTGCGCCTGGCGCGTGTAGAGGAAGTCGATCACGGCCTTGCGCGCATGCACGTAGACCGGATCCTCGGCCAGCTCGACCCGGTTGCGCGGCCGCGGAATGTCGACCGCCAGCACCTCGCCGATGGTGGCGGCCGGGCCGTTGGTCAGCATCACGATGCGGTCGGACAGCAGCACGGCTTCGTCGACGTCGTGCGTCACCATCACCACCGTGCTGCGGGTCTTCTGCACGATCGCGAGCAGTTCATCCTGCAGCTTGGCGCGGGTCAGCGCATCGAGGGCGCCGAAGGGCTCGTCCATCAGCAGCACCTTGGGTTCCATCGACAGCGCACGGGCGATGCCGACGCGCTGCTTCATGCCGCCCGAGATCTCGCCCGGGCGCTTCTGCGCCGCCGGCGCGAGGCCGACCAAGGCCAGTGCCGCTTCGGTCCGGGCCTTGAGCTGCGCCTTGTTCTCGGTCGCGGCGAACACCCGCTCGACTGCCAGGTAGACGTTCTCGTAGCAGGTCAGCCAGGGCAGCAGCGAATGGTTCTGGAACACCACCGCGCGCTCCGGCCCCGGGCCCTTGATCTCGCGGTTGGCACACAGCAGCACGCCCTGGGTCGGTGTCGTCAGGCCGGCGATCAGGTTCAGCAGCGTCGACTTGCCGCAGCCCGAGTGGCCGATCAGCGTGATGAACTCTCCCTTGGCGACCTGCAGATTGACGTCGCGCAGCGCCAGGAAGCTGCCCTTGGCGGTCTTGAAGCGCTGCTCGACGCCCTGGATCTCGATGTACTTGTTGTCGTCATTCATTGGAAACCTCCGCGCAGCGGCGCTGCAGTATTCGTCTTCGGAGCGGCCGTTCGACTCATGACTTCACCTCTTCGAACGTGAACGCGGTGGCGATCCTGATGAGCGCGAACTCGAGCACCAGGCCGACGATGCCGATGACGAAGATCGCGATGATGATGTTGGCGACGTTGAGGTTGTTCCACTCGTCCCAGACCCAGAAGCCGATGCCGACGCCGCCGGTCAGCATCTCGGCCGCGACGATCACCAGCCAGGCGGTGCCGACCGCCAGCCGCACGCCGGTCAGCATGTAGGGCAGCACGGCCGGGAACAGGATCTTGGTGAAGATCTTCCATTCGCTGAGGTTCAACACCTTGGCGACGTTCATGTAGTCGCTCGGCACGCGCTGCACGCCGACCGCGGTGTTGATGATCATCGGCCAGATCGAGCAGATGAAGATGGTCCAGATCGCGGCCGGGTTGGCGCCCTTGAACACCAGCAGGCCGATCGGCAGCCAGGCCAGCGGCGACACCGGCCGCAACAGGCTGATGAGCGGGTTGAACATGCGCGAGAGGAACTCGAAGCGCCCGATCGCGAAGCCGGCCGGAATGCCGACCGCGGCCGCCAGGCCGAAGCCCAGTGCGACGCGCTGCAGCGACGAGAGCACGTTCCAGCCCACGCCCTGGTCGTTCGGGCCCTTGCTGTAGAACGGATCGCTGAAGACCGTGAGCGCCTGCTGCCAGGTCGCCAGCGGCGACGGAAAGCCGGTGGTGCTCTTCAGCGCCACCAGTTCCCAGACCAGGACCAGCAGCGCGAAGCCCAGCAGCGGCGGCAGCACGCGCAGCCACACGGCGCGGAAGTCGCGCGGCGTGCGCGGCGTCGGTTCGACGGCAGCCGGCGCGGCCGCGGGCCTCGCGGCATGGGCGACAAGCTTGGCGGCCGGGACCACCGGCTTGGCCTCGAGGGGGGAATGGAAGACGGCGCTGACCATGGCGGGCTCCTCAGGCATTGACTTTGAACGAATCGGCGTACTGCTTCGGGTTCTTGCCGTCCCAGACGACGCCGTCGAACAGCTTGCTGCTGCGCATCGTCTCCTTCGGCACCGGGGTCTTGGTCGCGGCGGCGGCCTGCTTGTAGATGTCGATCTGGTTGATCTGCGTCGCCACCTGCAGGTAGTCGGGGTGCTCCTTCAGCAGGCCCCAGCGCTTGTGCTGCGTGAGGAACCACATGCCGTCCGACAGGTACGGGTAGGTGACCGCGCCGTCGTTGTAGAACTTCATGTGGTTGGGGTCGTCCCAGTTCTTGCCGAGGCCGTTGGTGTAGCGGCCCAGGATGCGCTGGTTGATCGCGTCCACGCTGGTGTTGACGTAGCTCTTGTCGGCGATGGTCTCGGCCATCTTGTTCTTGTTCTGCAGGCCGGCGTCGATCCACTTGCCGGCCTCGATGATCGCGGCGGTCACGGCGCGCGCCGTGTTCGGATACTTCTTCACGAAGTCGCCGGTGGTGCCGAGCACCTTCTCGGGATGGTCCTTCCAGATGTCCTGCGTCGTGATTGCCGTGATGCCGATGCCGTCCATGATCGCGCGCTGGCCCCAGGGTTCGCCGACGCAGTAGCCATCCATGTTGCCGACCCGCATGTTGGCCACCATCTGCGGCGGCGGCACGGTGATGACCTTGGCGTCCTTCAGCGGGTTGATGCCGTTGGCGGCCATCCAGTAGTAAAGCCACATCGCGTGGGTGCCGGTGGGGAAGGTCTGGGCGAAGGTGTATTCGGCCTTCTCCTTGGCCATGACCTTGGCCAGCGAGGCGCCGTCGACCGCCCCCTTGTCGGCCAGCTTCTTCGACAGCGTGATCGCCTGGCCGTTGTTGTTGAGGGTCATCAGGACGGCCATGTCCTTCTTCGGACCGCCGATCCCCAGGTGCACGCCGTAGACCAGGCCGTACAGCACGTGGGCGAAGTCCAGTTCGCCGTTGACCAGCTTGTCGCGCACGCCGGCCCAGCTGGCTTCCTTGCTCGGCACGATCTTGACGCCGTACTTCTTGTCGATGCCGAGCACCGAGGCCATCACGACGCTGGCGCAGTCGGTCAGCGGGATGAAGCCGATCTTGACTTCCTCCTTCTCGGGCTTGTCCGAGCCCTGGGCCCAGACGGCGGCGCGCAGCGCAGGGTCGAGGCCGACCACGCCCGCGGCGGCGGCCTGCAGTACTCGGCGGCGACTCAGTTTGTGTTTCAGCGCTTCGGTCATGGGGCGTACTCCGGAAATGAAAAATCGATTCGGAAAAACAAAAAAGGCGCCCTTACCGCCGCACGGGCTGCTCTGAGTCGAGCCCGTGCGGGACAAGGACGCCTTTGTCCGGTTCGGTGGACCGCATCCGCCGTTGGATGCCGCCTGCCTGAAGACCTTCGTTGGTCTATGTGCGGAAAGAAAGCAAGTGGTGTGCCAGTTCTTGGGTGCTATGAAAGTGAGAGCATTCAAGGCTCATCAGGACTCGATTTGTCTGGGATCGCGGGCGAATTCTGTGCGACGCAGCGCTTGTGCGGTGCACCATTCCGGGTGTGCGGCGCACTCAGGAAGCCCGGTCGGCGGGCAGGTACTCGGCCATCGCGAGCACCGATTCGGCGACCTCGACCAGCCGCCGTCCCTGGTTCATCGCGGTCTGGCGCAGCATCTTGTGCGCCTCCTCCTCGCTGATGCGTCGGTGGGCCATCAGGAGGCCCTTGGCGCGCTCGACCAGCTTGCGCTCGTTGAGGGCGGCGCGCACCGTGTCGAGTTCGTCGCCCATGGCCTGAAGCCGGCGCGACTGCTCCTGCACCATGTCGAGAATCGATCGTTCGAGCTGCCGGCCGTAGGTCGCGCCGGCGGCCGGCGAAGACGGCGAGGGCGTGGCGTCCGGCATGGCGACCGCATCGAGAAAGAAGTCCGCCGCCGTCCCGTTCTCGCCCTGCAGGCTGGCGAGCAGGGCTTCGTGGGCCTGCAGTTCCTTGCGGGCCTGCGCGGTCTTCTGCATGCAGAGCTGCCGCAGGTCGGAGGCCAGCCGTTCCTCGATGGCCTGCATGGCGTCGATGCGGCGCGAGCAGCAGTCGAACCAGGTCTGGCTCAGCTCGCTGTCGAGCGCCACGCCGGCCGGTGCGGCGCAGGCGATGCGGCGCAGGCGCTCCTGTTCGGCCAGCTGGGCGGGGGCCTGGAGCGCGCCCCAGGCCTGCGCCAGTCCGGGGGCTGCGAAGTCGGTGAAGAGCTGGAAGCAATGCTCCTGCGAGGCGATCAGGTGCAGCCACTGCTGCTGGCGCGCCGCATCGTTGCGGCCGGAAGCGAAGGCCGCGGCGCCGCAGGCCCGTTCCTGGCCCGCGAATTCCTTGCCCTGCATGAAATTGAACAGCGCCACCAGGCGGCGCGAGATTTCCGGGTCGGTGGCGCCGTCGGCGGCCTCGAACACCACCGCGATCAGGCCGGCGACCAGCTTGACGAAGGCCGCGGTCGAACGGCCGGCGTCGAGCTCCAGCGCGCCGATGCGGCGGCGCAGCTCGGGCAGGGCGTCCAGCCCCGGCAGCACCCAGGCGATGCGGCTGAACAGCCGGGCGCCGTTGCCGACGCGGCCGCCTTCGGCATCGAGCTGGTCGAAGGCCAGGCGCACGGCTTCTTCCAGTCGCAGGCATTCGGCGATCTGCTCCTCGCGCTGCGGGGCAAAGCGCTGGCCGTGCGAGGCCAGCAGCACATTCGAAATGCCGCGTTCGCGCTGCAGGGCATGCACCAGCCGGCCGATCGTCGCCACCAGTTCGCTGGTGCGCGCAAGCTGTTCCAGCTGGTCGATTTCGCAACGCAGCGCGCCGACCAGGAAGCTCAAACCGGATTTCATCGTGGTGTTTCGACTTCCATCTGCGTCCAATAGGTCCCAGGGCGGGCAGGCAGCGAGCCAACCTGGGGGCGAGCCTATTGAGCAACATCCGTGCCCCGACTGCATGCCCCGCCTACACTCGCACCCATGCTTGTACTGGGAATCGAATCCTCCTGCGACGAAACGGGCGTGGCGCTGGTCGAGGCCGGCGCCAGCGGATTGCCGCGCCTGGCCGCGCACGCGCTGCACAGCCAGATCGCCATGCACCAGGCCTACGGCGGCGTGGTGCCCGAACTCGCGAGCCGGGATCACATCCGCCGCGTCCTGCCGCTGACCGAGACGGTGTTCTCGGAGGCCGGCCGCCGGCTGTCCGAAGTCGACATCGTCGCCTACACGCGCGGACCCGGCCTGGCGGGCGCGCTGCTGGTCGGCGCCGGCGTGGCCTGTGCGCTGGGAGCGGCGCTCGGCAAGCCGGTGCTCGGCGTGCATCACCTCGAAGGCCACCTGCTGTCGCCTTTCCTGAGCGCCGATCCGCCCGAGTTCCCCTTCGTCGCGCTGCTGGTGTCGGGCGGCCACACGCAGCTGATGCGGGTCGAGGGGGTCGGGCGCTACGAACTGCTCGGCGAAACCATCGACGACGCCGCCGGCGAAGCCTTCGACAAGAGCGCCAAGCTGATGGGCCTGCCTTATCCCGGCGGACCCTGGCTTGCCAAGCTGGCGGAGGCAGGCGACGCCGAGGCCTTCAAGCTCCCGCGTCCGCTGCTGCACAGCGGCAACCTGGATTTCTCCTTCGCCGGACTGAAGACCGCGGTGCTGACCCAGGCCAGGAAGCTCGGCGACCAGCTCGAGGACCGCAAGGCCGATCTCGCCGCCTCGACCCAGGCCGCGATCGTCGAGGTGCTGTTGAAGAAGTCGATGGCGGCCATCGAGCAGACCGGGCTCGACCGCTTCGTGGTCGCCGGCGGCGTCGGCGCCAATCGCATGCTGCGCCAGCAGCTCGATGCGGCCTGCGCGAAGCGGGGCGTGCGGGTGCACTACCCGGAGCTTCACCTGTGCACCGACAACGGCGCGATGATCGCGATGGCGGCGGCGATGCGGCTCGCCGCCGGCGTGCAGGCGCCGACCGAGCGCTACGCCTTCGACGTCAAGCCGCGATGGCCATTGGCATCGCTGGACTCGTCGCTGCAGGCCGCCTGACGCCTTCGCGGGCCAGCGACGGCAGCGGCAGCACATCGAGCATCTTGCGCCAGAGCTGAGACCATTGCGGCCAGTCGTGGCCGCCCTCGGTGGTGAACACGTGGCCGGGCGGAAGCGCCTCGGCCAGCAGCTGGTGGTTGGAGGCGAAGCGGTCGCTGAGCCCGAAGCCCAGATACAGCGGGGGCAGGTGCTTCGCGCGCTGGGGCGAGGCGTACTGCTGCAGCCACGGCCACAGCTTGCGATCGACTTCCTCGTCCGGCGGCGGTCCTTCGGGCGCCTTCCAGGCGCGCAGTCCGCCGGCCTTGTGAATCTCGGCGCCGATCGGCCGCCGGCCCAGGTAGGGTGCCAGCGCGACGATGCCGTCGACCGCCCCGGGCTTCGCCAGTTCGTGGATCAAGGCGCCGAAGCCGCCGATCGAGATGCCCACCAGCCAGATCGACTTGTAGCCGGCGGCACGCTGCGGCTCGAGCACGTCGTGGTGCAGCCGCTCGATGAAGGTCTGGTCGTAGTAATAGGAGACGTCTGCATCCACCAGCAGGGCGTCGGCCTCGAATTCGCGTTCCCGGATGGCGTTGACGAAACCCTCGCGCTCGAATTCCTCCGGCTTCAGGAAAGCACCCGGAAGGAATACCAGCAGCGTGTCGGACCGGACATGGCTCTTCGCGAACTTCAAGTGCGTGTTCATGGCGCTTCGATCGGCGCCCGCCACCTGCTGCCTGTGCAGTTCGACGACCTTGGACGCTAGTTAAGAAGAAAGCATTGAAAAATTCGTCACAGAACGTGACGAATTTCGCACTTATTGTGAGCCATAAATCCGAGTGTCGCCGCAACAGAAAGTTACAGCGGCGGGCATTTAGAAAGCGTTGCGCCCGGATCGAACCGGGCGCAGGCACTTCTCGCTTCAGTTGATGGCGAGTTGGGCGACGTTGCTGACCGGAACGCGCTTGCCGAGCTTCAGGCTCAGCACGCCGTTCTCGAGCTTGGCTTCGCTGGTGGCGACATCGATGTCCTGCGGCAACTCGTAGGCGGCCTTGACCTGGCGCTTGGCTTCGGCCTTGCTCTCGATGCGGACCACGGCGCCTTCGATCCCGATGGTCAGGTCGTCGCGCGACAGGCCGGGCACGTCGAGCGTGAGGGTCCAGGTCTTGTCGTCCTGCTCGACGTTGAGCGAACGCTGGACGCCGGCGAAGGCTTCGCTGACGAAGCGCTCCAGGCTGCGGTCGTAGGCGCGCGGAACGTAACGGGCGGTGCGGACTGCGGGTGCGAAGAACATGGTGAGACTCCTGAGTGATGACGATCGGGACAAGAATGTGTGTCCCTTACACTGCGCGGCGTTTCAACAGAACATTGCCGCATGCCATCCCATCTAGGCGCGGCGGGAGGGGTTTCAAGACAATGACTTCGAGCTTTATTTGGCGCCGCAAGGCCTTGAAATTGGCTGCCCTGGCGCTATGCGCGAGCACCGTGCCGGTGTTGCGCGCGCAGGCGAAGCCCGCGATCCGCATTGCACAGATCGAAGGCCTGAGCGGTCCCTTCGGCAATACCGGCGAGGCCTCCTTCCGCAATCTCCTGTGGGCGGTCGAACGGGTCAACGATCGTGGCGGCGTCAAGCTGCCCGGCGGCCCACGGCTGCTCGAACTGGTGCGCTACGACAGCAAGAGCCAGAATGAAGAGGCCTTGTCGGCGTTGCGTGCCGCGATCGACGGCGGTGCGCGAATCGTGATGCAGGGCAACTCCTCGGCGGCGGCGGGCGCGTTGATCGACGCCATCGAGAAGCACAATGCGCGCGATCCGGACCGGCGCGTGCTGTACCTCAACTACGCGGCGGTCGATCCGACGCTCACCAACGAACGCTGCAGCTACTGGCATTTCCGTTTCGATGCCCATGCCGACATGCGCGTCACGGCCCTGATGCAGGTGCTGCAGGAAGACAAGGCGCTGCAGCGGGTCTACCTGATCGGGCAGGACTACAGCTTCGGGCAAGCGGTGCTGCGCGAATCCCGGCGGCAGCTCGGCGTGCGACGACCCGATGTGCAGATCGTCGGCGAGGAACTGCACCCGATCGGCAGGGTGAAGGACTTCGCGCCGTACGCCAGCAAGATCATCGCGAGCGGCGCGCAGGGCGTCGTCACCGGAAACTGGGGCAACGATCTCACGCTGCTCGTCAAGGCGGCTCGCGAGGCCGGCTTCAACGGCACCTTCTACACCTTCTACGGCAATGCGCTCGGTGCGCCCGCGGCCATCGGCGAGGCCGGCGTCGGCCGGGTGTTCGCCGTCGCCGACTGGCTGCCGAATGTGCAGACACCGCAGTCCGAGGCCTTCTACCGGGCCTTCCGCACGCGCTTCCCCAAGGCCGAGGACGACTACATCCACATGCGCATGCAGCTCATGATCGAGGCACTGGCACAGGCGTACGAGCGGGCCGGCAGCGTCGATGCGGTGGCTGTCGCGAGAGCCCTCGAAAAGGCCGATGTCACCCTGGCTGGACAGCGCGGACGCATGCGTGCCGCCGACCACCAGTTCCAGCAGTCGCTGGTGGTGGGCGTCATGGATCGGCAGGGCGCGCCGGGCGTGAAGTTCGATGTCGAAGGCTCGGGCTACGGCTTCCGGGTCGTGAAGACCATTCCGGCCGACCGCGCCGAGATGCCCACCAGCTGCAGGATGCAGCGCCCCTGACGTTGCGCGCCGGCAAACTCAATGCAAGGAAAGATGACCATGCGCGATGCGATCCAGAACCTCGAAGCCTCCAAGATCCGCGAGGTGGCCAATGCCGGCCTCGGCCGCAGCGACGTGCTGGCCTTCTGGTTCGGCGAGAGCGACGAGGTGACGCCCGAGGTGGTCCGCCAGGCGGCCATCGATTCGCTGCAGCGCGGCGAGACTTTCTATGCCCACAACCTCGGATTGCCCGAGCTGCGGGAAGCCGTCGCCGCCTACATGAGCGGCCTGCATCCGAAGATCGAGGCCTCGCGCATCGCGATCACCTCGGGCGGCGTCAGCGCGCTGATGCTGGCGGTGCAGGCACTGGTCGACGCCGGCGACGAGGTGGTGGCGATCACGCCGGTGTGGCCGAACCTCACGGCGCAGCCCGCCATCCTCGGGGCGCGCGTGCGCTGCGTGTCGCTGGTGCCGAGGGCGGGGCAGTGGACGCTGGACCTGGACGCGCTGCGCGCGGCGGTCACGCCGGCCACGAAGCTGCTGATCGTCAATGCGCCCAACAACCCGACCGGCTGGACGCTGACGCGGGCCGAGCAGCAGGCGATCCTCGACCATTGCCGTGGGACGGGCACCTGGATCCTGGCCGACGAGGTCTACGAGCGGCTGTACTACGAGCCGACGCCCAACGGCTGCGCGCCCAGCTTCCTCGACATCGCGGGCGCCGACGACCGGCTCGTGGTCGCCCACAGCTTCAGCAAGAGTTTCCTGATGACCGGCTGGCGGCTCGGCTGGCTGGTGCTGCCGCCGTCCCTGATGGACGGCATGGGCAAGCTGATCGAGTTCAACACCTCCTGCGCCAGCGTCTTCACGCAGCGCGCGGGGATCGCGGCGCTGGCCCACGGCGACGAGATCACGCCGAGGATCGTGGCCCACCTCAAGGCCTGCCGCGACACGCTGCTGCCCTTGCTGGCCGAGGTTCCCGGCGTCAAGGTCGCGCCGGCGCGCGGCGGCATGTACGCCTTCTTCCAGCTCGAGGGCTTCGGCGATTCGCTCGAGGTCGCCAAGCGCCTGGTGGTCGAGGCCGGGCTCGGCCTGGCCCCCGGCAATGCCTTCGCCCCCGAAGCCCAGGGCTGGCTGCGCTGGTGCTTCGCCTCGAAGGACCCGCAGCGGCTGGTGGAGGGCGTGAACCGCCTCAAGGGCTGGCTTGCGGCACAACGTTGATCCAGAGGCCGGCGTAGCCCGGCCCCTTCGTGAAACACCGAGGAACCGGCTTTGCCGGGCCTCAGGTGTTGCCCCCGGTAGGGGGTGGGCGCCTGACACGAAGTGCAGGCAACCTGGGGGCGAGCTATAATCCCAAAGCTTTGCATTCGGCAGAGCGCACGGTGGGTGCAGTTCCAGCGCACACCGCAAGTCAAACATCCCGAAGAGATTTCAATCGCGGGACCGGAACAAAGGAAACACACATGATCGCAGCCTCCATCAAGGCCGAAGTTGTCAAGGACAACGCCCGCGCCGCCAACGACACCGGCAGCCCCGAAGTGCAAGTCGCACTGCTGACCGCCCGCATCAACGAACTCACGCCTCACTTCAAGACGCACGCCAAGGACCACCACGGTCGCCGCGGCCTGCTTCGCATGGTGAGCCGCCGCCGCAAGCTGCTGGACTACCTCAAGTCCAAGGACGCCGACCGCTACACCGCGCTGATCGCCAAGCTGGGCCTGCGCAAGTAAGTCGAATCGCATGCAAAAACGCCTGGGTTAGTCCGCTAGCTCAGGCGTTTTTTACTTCGGAGCCGCAAAAACAGAGCGAAGCTGTGTCATTCCAGAGAGGTTCTCCGCCGAACTTCCCTGGAATGGCATCGTGTTCTGGCAAGCGCTCCGGCCCCCCGCGGGACCCGTGGTCGTCACGGAATGCACCGCCATCCAAACAGGAGCACAACATGAGCCTCTTCAACAAAGTCACCAAGTCCTTCCAATGGGGCGGCAAGACCGTCGTCCTGGAAACCGGCGAGATCGCGCGCCAGGCCTCCGGTGCCGTGACCGTCGACATCGAAGGCACCGTGGTGCTGGCCACCGTGGTCGCCTCCAAGTCGGCCAAGCCCGGCCAGGACTTCTTCCCGCTGACCGTCGACTACATCGAGAAGACCTACGCCGCCGGCAAGATCCCGGGCAGCTTCTTCAAGCGCGAAGCCAAGCCCAGCGAACACGAAACCCTGACCTCGCGCCTGATCGACCGCCCGATCCGTCCGCTGTTCCCCGAAGGCTTCCTGAACGAAGTGCACGTGGTCATCCACACGCTGTCGCTCAACCCCGAAGTCGATGCCGACATCGCCGCCATGATCGKCGTCAGCGCCGCGCTGTCGATTTCCGGCATCCCGTTCAGCGGCCCGATCGGCGCCGCCCGCGTCGGCTACATCAATGGCCAGTACGTGCTGAACCCGGGCCAGACCGCGCGCCGCGATTCGCAGATGGACCTGGTCGTCGCCGGCACCGAAGCCGCCGTGCTGATGGTCGAGTCCGAAGCCCTGCAGCTGAGCGAAGAAATCATGCTCGGCGGCGTGGTGTTCGGCCATGAGCAAGCCAACATCGCGATCAACGCGATCCACGAACTGGTGCGCGACGCCGGCAAGCCCGTGTGGGACTGGCAGCCGCCGGCCGAAGACGAAGCCTTCGTCGCCAAGGTCAAGGGCCTGGCCGAAGAGAAGCTGCGCGCGGTCTACCAGATCCGCAGCAAGCAGGCCCGCACGCAAGCCCTGCGCGAAGCCAACGCCAGCGTGATGGAAGCGCTGAAGGAAAGCGGCGAGCCCTTCGACGCCGGCAAGGTCAGCGACCTGCTGTTCGCGATCGAATCGAAGATCGTCCGCGGCCAGATCCTGTCGGGCGAACCCCGCATCGACGGCCGCGACACGCGCACCGTGCGCCCGATCGAGATCCGCAACGGCGTGCTGCCCCGCACCCACGGCTCGGCCCTGTTCACGCGCGGCGAAACCCAGGCGCTGGTCATCACCACGCTCGGCACCGAGCGCGATGCGCAGCGCATCGACGCGCTGATGGGCGAGTACGAAGACCGCTTCCTGTTCCACTACAACATGCCTCCGTTCGCCACCGGCGAAGTCGGCCGCATGGGCTCGACCAAGCGCCGCGAAGTCGGCCACGGCCGCCTCGCCAAGCGCGCGCTGGTCGCGGTGCTGCCGAACAAGGAAGAGTTCCCGTACACGATCCGCGTGGTCTCGGAAATCACCGAGTCGAACGGCTCCTCGTCGATGGCCTCGGTCTGCGGCGGCTGCCTGTCGATGATGGACGCCGGCGTGCCGATGAAGGCGCACGTGGCCGGCATCGCCATGGGCCTGATCAAGGAAGACAACCGCTTCGCGGTGCTGACCGACATCCTGGGCGACGAAGATCACCTGGGCGACATGGACTTCAAGGTGGCCGGCACGACCAACGGCATCACCGCGCTGCAGATGGACATCAAGATCCAGGGCATCACGAAGGAAATCATGCAGGTCGCCCTGGCGCAGGCCAAGGAAGCGCGCATGCACATCCTCGGCAAGATGCAGGAAGCCATGGGCGAGGCCAAGGCCGAAGTCTCGACCTTCGCGCCGCGCCTGACCACGCTGAAGATCAACCCCGAGAAGATCCGCGACGTGATCGGCAAGGGCGGTTCGGTGATCCGTGGCCTGCAGGAAGAAACCGGCACCACGATCAACATCGACGAAGACGGCACCATCACCATCGCCTCGACCGACCCGGAAAAGGCCGAAGCCGCCAAGAAGCGCATCGAGCAGATCACCGCGGAAGTGGAAATCGGCAAGGTCTACGAAGGCCCGGTCACCAAGATCCTCGACTTCGGCGCGCTGATCAACCTGCTGCCGGGCAAGGACGGCCTGCTGCACATCAGCCAGATCGCGCACGAGCGCGTCGAGAAGGTCACCGACTACCTGAGCGAAGGCCAGATCGTGAAGGTCAAGGTGCTCGAGACCGACGAGAAGGGCCGCGTCAAGCTGTCCATGAAGGCCCTGACCGAGCGTCCGGCCGGCATGGAATTCAGCGAGCGCCCGCCGCGTGAAGACCGGGGTGACCGCGGTGACCGCGGCGACCGTGGCGATCGTGGCGGCGAGCGCCGCGAGCGTTCGGACCGTGGCGATCGTGGCGGCGACCGTCCGCCGCGCACCGAGCGTGCACCGCGTTTCGAGAACAGCGAGCGTGGCGGCGATCAGCCTGCGGAGCAGGGGACCGAGCAGCCGGCGGTGCAGGAATCGAGCCGCGGCGACGGCCAGGCCTGATGGGCCGCGATGGCGGCAACGCCGTCGTGCTGTGGAAATGCGCGCCGTTCGCGTTCTGCGCGGCCGGCCGCTACTCGGAACAAGACCATGAAAGCCATTGAGATCACATCGTTCGGCGCCCCCGAGGTGCTGCGCATGGTGGAACGCCCCGCGCCCGTTGCCGGGGCGGGCGAATTGCTGATCCGCGTGGCCGCGAGCGGCGTCAACCGCCCCGACGTGCTGCAGCGGACCGGCAACTATCCGGTGCCGCCCGGCGCCTCCGACCTGCCGGGCCTCGAAGTCGCCGGCGAGATCGTCGCGGGCGACGACAAGGCGCTGGMCGAGGCCGGCTTCAAGATCGGCGACCACGTCTGCGCCCTGGTGGCCGGCGGCGGCTACGCCGAGCTGTGCGTGGCGCCGGTGGCGCAATGCCTGCCGGTGCCCAAGGGCTGGAGCGATGTCGAGGCCGCCACGCTGCCCGAGACCTTCTTCACCGTCTGGAGCAACGTCTTCGAGCGCGGCCGCCTGCAAAAGGGCGAGACCCTGCTGATCCAGGGCGGCTCGAGCGGTATCGGCGTGACCGCGATCCAACTCGGCAAGGCGCTCGGCGCCACAGTGATCGCGACGGCCGGCAGCGACGACAAGTGCGACGCCTGCCTGAAGCTCGGCGCCGACCATGCGATCAACTACAAGACGGCCGATTTCGCCGAGGAGGCCAAGCGCCTCACCGGCGGCAAGGGCGTCGACGTGATTCTGGATATGGTGGCCGGCGGCTACGTGGCGCGCGAGCTCGACTGCCTGGCCGAGGACGGCCGGCTGGTGATCATCGCGGTGCAGGGCGGCGTCAAGGGCGAGATCAACGCCGGCCTGGTGCTGCGCCGCCGGCTCACGGTCACCGGCTCGACCTTGCGGCCGCGGCCGGTCGCGTTCAAGGGTGCGATCGCCAAGGCGCTGCGCGAGAAGGTCTGGCCGCTGCTCGAGAGCGGTGCGGTCAAGCCGATCATCCACAGCCGCTTCGCCGCGGCCGGTGAGCCCAGCGGCGCCGCGCAGGCCCACGTCCTGATGGAATCGAATCAGCACATCGGCAAGATCGTGCTGACCTGGTGAACAAGAACGACATGACGACCAAGAAGAAGCTGATCGCCGGCAACTGGAAGATGAACGGCAGCCTGGCTGCCAACGAGGCGCTCGTGAAGGCCTTGCTGGCCGGTGTCGGCTCGCCCGCTTGCGAGGTCGCGGTCTGCGTCCCGGCGCCGTACTTGGCGCAGGCGCAGTCGCTGCTGGCCGGCTCGCCGATCTCGCTCGGTGCCCAGGATCTCTCGGCCCAGCCGCAGGGCGCCTTCACCGGCGAGCAATCGGCGGCCATGCTGAAGGACTTCGGCGTGCGCTACGCCATCGTGGGACATTCCGAGCGGCGCCAGTACCACGGCGAGACCGATGAACTCGTGGCGGCCAAGACCGCCGCCGCGCTGGTCAACGGCATCACGCCGATCGTCTGCGTCGGCGAGACCCTGGCCGAGCGCGAGGCCGGGCGCACCGAGGAAGTGGTCAAGCGCCAACTGGCCGCGGTGATCCACGTCAACGGCCATTGCATCAGCGAGATCGTGGTCGCCTACGAGCCGGTCTGGGCCATCGGCACCGGCCAGACGGCGACGCCGGCGCAGGCCCAGGCGGTGCATGCGGTGCTGCGCGCCCAGCTGCACCACGCGGCAAGCGAGCACGCCGCGGGCATCCGCATTCTTTATGGCGGCAGCATGAACGCGGCCAATGCGGCCGAGCTGCTGGCCGAAGCCGACATCGACGGTGGCCTGATCGGCGGCGCGTCGCTCAAGGCCCCCGATTTCCTGCAGATCATTGCAGCGGCCCGCTGAAGCGCGCGGCCGACGACAAAATTTAGGAGTTAGAACGAATGAATGTGGTCCTCAACATCCTGGTGGGCGTGCAGATGCTCACCGCACTCGCGATGATCGGGCTGATCCTGATCCAGCACGGCAAGGGCGCCGACATGGGCGCCGCCTTCGGCAGCGGCAGTGCCGGCAGCCTGTTCGGTGCCAGCGGCAGCGCGAACTTCCTGTCGCGCACCACCGCGGTGCTGGCCGCGGTGTTCTTCGCCTGCACTTTGCTGCTGGCCTACTTCGGCCACGCCCGGCCGGCCGGCGGCGGCAGCAGCCTGCTGGAGCGCGCGGCCATCGGCGCGCCGGCGGCGCCGGCAGCTGCGCCCGCAGCCCCCGATTCGGCGG
>NZ_JBFUCJ010000090.1:0-31406 GCF_056405295.1 Variovorax sp. P1_H2
ACGACGCAGAAGCGAGCAATCCCTCGTCGCGTACGCCGCCGGGGCCTCCATGCTCGACCAGTTGCTCCTCATGTGCGGCATGGATCATGTCGACGCTGAGCCAGACCCATCGCTGGTTGGCGGCTTTCACTTGGCGAGTTCGCGCAGAACATTGCGCCGCTTCTTCATGATCCGGCGCGCGGCTTCCATTTGGCGTTCGAACTCATCGTCATACGGCGAGAGCTTGAACCCGCCGTTCGCAGCTYCCGTCAAGTAGACCGTGTCACCTTTTTCCAGATTCATCTTCGCCAGTATTTCCTTGGGCAGAATGACTCCCACCGAATTGCCGATCTGGGTGAGTTTGAGCGCGGACATCAAGTGCTCCATTGATTCGGAGTTATAACAAGCGTTATATTAGCGCTTCGCCATCAAGCACCGCAAGACCAGATGCTCACCGCCAACAAACTCATGCCCCAGGGCGGCGGCCTCGCGGCCGTTCTGCTCAAGCGCGCCGCCACGGTCGAACTCGACTGGGACGTGCGCCAGAAGAGCCGATTCGACACCACCGACTCGCAAGGCCGCCAGATCGGCGTGTTCCTGCCGCGCGGCACCGCCGTGCGCGGCGGCGACGTGCTGGTGGCCGAGGACGGCTCGCTGATCAAGGTCATTGCCGCGCCGCAGCCGGTGCTGGTCATCACGCACTGCAGCGAGCACGGCACGCCCTTCGACCTAACGCGCGCCGCCTACCACCTCGGCAACCGGCACGTGCCGATCGAACTCAAGCCCGACCACCTGAAGATCGAGCCCGACCACGTGCTGGCSGRCATGCTGCGCGCGATGCACCTGATCGTGCGCGAGGCCAAGGAAGCCTTCGAGCCCGAGGGCGGCGCCTACGGCGCGCACGGCGGCGGCCAGGGTCACGGGTCTCATTCGCATGGCGCCGCCCCGGTCGGCCCGGTGCTGCATCCGGACGCCTATGCCGGCTCGCGTGCGCACGACGCGCACGGTCACGACCACGCCCACGACCACTCCCACTGATGAACGACGCGCAGGCCGCCCTGCCCGCCAGCAGCCTGCTGCAGCTGATCTGGCTGGCCTCGCCGGCGCTGCCGGTGGGCGGCTTCTCGTACTCCGAAGGACTCGAGGCGGCGATCGACGGGGCCGGCATCGCGACGGAGCAGGCCGTCTCGGACTGGCTGGCCGACCAGCTGCACCTGGCGCTGGCCCGCGCCGATCTCGCCGTGGTGGCGCAGGCGGTGGCGGCCTGGCGGCAGGCGGACACAGCCCGCATCCGCGCGCTCAACGACTGGGTCTTCCAGACCCGCGAATCGGCCGAATTCCTGCTGCAGACCGAGCAGATGGGCCGCTCCTTCGTCGAATGGCTCAAGCTGCATCACCCTGACGTCGCGAACATTTTCGAAAMGCTGCCTGCGAGCTATCCGATCGCCTTCGCCTTCGCCGCCAGCCGCACCGAGGCCCCCGCGCGCGATGCCTGCCTGGCCTTCGCCTTCGGCTGGGCCGAGAACATGATCGGCGCCGCGGTCAAGGCGGTGCCCCTCGGCCAGAGCGCCGGCCAGCGCATTCTCGGCCGCCTCGCCGCGGAAATTCCCACAGCCGTCGACCATGCGATCACACTGGCGGATGATGAGCGGCAGGCCTTCTCACCGATGCTTGCCGTGCTGTCGGCCCGCCACGAAACCCAGTACTCGCGCCTCTTCAGAAGCTAAGACCATGAACCCCCACGCACCTCGCGAGGCATAACCCATGTCCTCCGCCCTCCACCACATCCCCCATCGCACCAAGAAGCTGCCGCCGCTGCGGGTCGGCATCGGCGGCCCGGTCGGCTCCGGCAAGACCACGCTGCTCGAGATGCTCTGCAAGGCGATGCGCGACAAGTACGACCTGATCGCGATCACCAACGACATCTACACCAAGGAAGACCAGCGCCTGCTGAYGGTCGCCGGCGCGCTGCCGGCCGAGCGCATCATGGGCGTGGAAACCGGCGGCTGCCCGCACACCGCGATCCGCGAGGACGCCTCGATCAACCTCGAGGCCATCGACCGCATGCTGGCCCAGTTCCCCGACGCCGACGTGGTCTTCGTCGAATCCGGCGGCGACAACCTGGCGGCCACCTTCAGCCCCGAGCTGTCCGACCTGACGATCTACGTGATCGACGTCGCGGCCGGCGAGAAGATCCCGCGCAAGGGCGGCCCCGGCATCACCAAGAGCGACCTGTTCGTCATCAACAAGACCGACCTCGCGCCCTATGTCGGTGCGGATCTGGCCGTCATGGAGGCCGACACGAAGCGCATGCGCAAGCAGCGGCCCTTCGTGATGACCAACCTCAAGACCCGCACCGGCCTGGCCGAGGTGGTGTCGTTCATCGAAGATCGCGGCATGCTCGTCGAATCCTGAGCTTCGCGCTTCAGCAAGGGGCATGGAGGGAATCGCGAGGCAAAAAGGCGGCGTGACCCTCGGCCGGCCGGGAAGTTCAGGAGGCGGCTGGCAAGCGCCCGGCTTCAAATTCGTGACAGCGCCGTGAAATTGGTCCGCATCTTGCTACGGGCGTAGGCCATCAGGCTTGTATCGCGCTGTCATATGGAGCGGCGATACTGCCACAATCAGTTACAGGCGGTCCGCTCATCATGGCTTCTGAAGCGATCTTCCATCCGGCGACCGGCAGTGTGCAGTTCGCCATCTACCCTGACGGCTACGACGGTGCCCGCATCATCGCGCGCATCGACGAAGAGGCGTTGCATGCCCGCTTCCACGCGCCCGAGGGTCGGGACGCGGATCTGGTGCAGGCCTACGCACGCAACGCCGACTCGATCGACGCCCTGGCCACCGCACGCTACCGCGAGAACCCGACCCGCGCGGTCTGTCTGGGCCGCGAGGATTTCTAGGCCGGGCCGGCATCGGGCGCGRCAACAAAGAAAAACGGCCCCGAGGGGCCGTTTTTTCTGAGGGCGGCAAGATTACTTGCGTGCCTTCTTGGCGGGTGCAGCGGCCTTCTTGGCCGGTGCAGCCTTCTTGGCCACCGGCTTCGCGGCAGCCTTGTCGGCCTTGCGCTTGGCGGCCTTGGGGTCGACGGCGGCCTTGAACGCTGCGCCCGGCACGAACTTCGGCACCTTCTGGGCGGCGATCTTGATCGCTGCGCCAGCTTGCGGGTTGAAGCCGGTGCGGGCAGCGCGTGCCACTTGCTTGAAGGTCCCGAAGCCGATCAGCTGGACCGGGTCGCCCTTCTTCACTGCAGCGACGATGGAGCCGGTGACGGTTTCCAGGATGCGTGCGGCTTCGGCCTTGCTGACGTTGTGCGTGGTGGCGATCTTCTCGACCAGTTCGATACGGTTCACTTCAAATTTCCTATGGATGGTTTTTTCGCCATGTTGCCGATGGCGGCGCAGCCTGCGACGCAAGCTGCAAGCGGCGCGGAGTGTAGCGCAGCCGCGCATGGGCCTGGCGGCACGCGACCCACGACGCAGCGCCGTGAACGAGCCGAGATCGCTTCCGGAAGCGTCTCGCCCGCGCGCCGCATGTCCTTGGCCGGCAGGCGGAAAGCGAACGACGGGCTATCCTCGCAGCACTTCGCTCTCGCGCTGTGAAAGGATAGACATGACAGCACCCACCGCCTGGTGGTTGATGACCTTCGCGCTGGTGGCACTCGAGCTCGTCACCGGCACCATCTACGCCCTGCTGGTGGCGATCGGCTTCGCGGTCGGCGCGCTGGCCGCGCACCTCGGCGCCGCCATGCCGGTGCAGATCGTCTGCGCCGCCGTGGCCTGCGTGGCCTTCGTCGGCGGCTGGTACCTGCGCTCTTCGCGCCGCCCGAAGGCGCGCCTGTCCGACATGCAGATCGACGTCGGCGAGCAGGTCAACGTCCCCGCCTGGGGACCGGGCCGCACGGCCGAGGTCCGCTATCGCGGCGCCACCTGGCAGGTGAAGCCGGCGGCCGACGGCCCGACGGCGCCCGGCCTGCATCGCATCGTCGACGTCCGGGGCAACTTCCTCATCGTCGAATTCATCGGCTGATGCGCCGCCCGGACGCCACTCCCTACTGAAAGCTGAAAGCCCTCATGGAAATCCCGCTCGTTCTCCTCGTCGTCGCGATCCTGTTCGTGGCGCGCGCCGTCAAGTTCGTCCCCCAGCAGCACGCGTGGGTGGTCGAGCGCATGGGCAAGTACCACGCCACGCTGCTGCCCGGCGCCAACTTCCTGGTGCCTTTCATCGACCGCGTCGCCTATCGCCACAGCCTCAAGGAAGTGCCGCTCGACGTCCCGAGCCAGATCTGCATCACGCGCGACAACACGCAGCTCACGGTCGACGGCATCCTCTACTTCCAGGTCACCGACCCGATGCGCGCCAGCTATGGCTCGTCGAACTACATCGTGGCCGTCACGCAGCTGGCCCAGACCTCGCTGCGCAGCGTGATCGGCAAGCTCGAACTCGACAAGACCTTCGAAGAGCGCGACATCATCAACGCCCAGGTGGTGGCCGCGATCGACGAGGCCGCGCTCAACTGGGGCGTGAAGGTGCTGCGCTACGAGATCAAGGACCTGACGCCGCCGAAGGAGATCCTGCACGCGATGCAGTCGCAGATCACCGCCGAGCGCGAGAAGCGCGCCCTGATCGCCGCCTCCGAGGGGCGCCGCCAGGAGCAGATCAACATCGCGACCGGCGAGCGCGAAGCCGCCATCGCGCGCTCCGAGGGCGAGAAGCAGGCGGTCGTGAACAAGGCGCAGGGCGAGGCGGCGGCGATCAGCGCCGTGGCCGAAGCCACCGCCGGTGCCATCTCCCGCATCGCCGAAGCCATCCAGAAGCCCGGCGGCGCGTCGGCGGTGCAGCTCAAGGTGGCCGAGGAGGCGCTTCAGGCCTACGGCAAGGTGGCCGAGAAATCGAAGACCACGCTGATCGTGCCGAGCAACATGACCGAGGTGTCGACCTTGATCACCTCGGCGATGGCGATGGTCAAGGGCCCCGCCAGCTGAGGGAGCCGACATGCTTGCCGCCGATCGCGACCAGACGGTTGCCGAAGAAGTGATGAACGCCCTGAGCCACGGCCTGGGCCTGCTGCTGGCCGTCGCCTCGCTGCCGATCCTGGTGTACAGCGCCTCGCAGCAGCGCAGCGCCGCCGCGGTGGTCGGCGCCAGTCTCTTCGCCGGGACGATGATCCTGCTGTACCTGGTGTCGACCCTGTACCACGCGCTGCCGCTCGGCCGGGCCAAGGCCTGGTTCAACCGGCTGGACCATGCGGCCATCTACCTGTTCATCGCCGGCAGCTACATGCCCTTCCTGCTCGGCGTGCTGCGGGGGCCGGCCGGCTGGGCGCTGTTCGGCGCCGTCTGGTGCGCCGCGGTGCTGGGCGTCGGCGCGAAGCTCTTCAACCGCCTGCGGCACCCCTGGTGGTCGACCGGCCTGTACGTCGCGATGGGCTGGATGGCGGTGGCGGCCGCAGTGCCCCTGTACGAGCGCATGTCGGCGGCCGGCCTCGGCTGGCTGGTGGCCGGAGGCCTCGCCTACACGGCCGGCGCCGTGGTCTTCCTGTTCGACAACAAGGTGCGCTTCGCGCACTTCGTCTGGCACCTGTTCGTGCTGGCGGGGAGCGCCTGCCACTTCTTTGCGGCGCTGTGGCACGCGCACGGGTAGGGCCGGCCACCTCGACTCAAAGCCAGTCGAGTTCGCCGCTCGTCCACGCCGACGCATCCGCGCCGAGCACCACAGCCAGCGATTGCGTCTCGGGCAGCAACCGCCCGAAATAGAAGCGCGCGGTCGCCAGCTTGGCGTGGTAGATCGGATCGCCGTCAGGCGACTGGCGCGGCAGCGCGGCGGCCGCCATGCGCGCCCACATCCAGGCCAGTGCCACGTGGCCCATCAGGCGCAGGAAGGGCACGGCCGCGGCGCCGGCCGCGTGGGCGTCCGTGGCCGCGCGCTCGACCTGATCGCGCGCCGCGCGCCGCGCCAGTGCCACCACGTCGCTCAAGGGCTCGGCGAACTCGCGCAGGCCATCGTCCTGCGCCTGCGCGAACTGCTCGACCGCGTCGAGGAACAGGCCGAGCCCTGCACCCCCATCGGCCAGCACCTTGCGTCCCAGCAGGTCCATCGCCTGGATGCCGTTGGCGCCTTCGTACAGCGGGATGATCCGGGCATCGCGCAGATGCTGCTCGACGCCGTTGTCGGTGATGAAGCCATGGCCACCGAAGACCTGCATCGCCATGCTGGTGGATTCGACCGCGAGCTCGCTCGAGAAGGCCTTGACGATCGGTGTCGCCAGCGCCAGCAGCATCGCCGCTCGCTCGCACTCCTTCGGGTCCGCGCCGCGATGCTGGAGATCGGCCAGCTGCGAGGCCCACAGCGCGAAGGCGCGTGCGCCTTCTACATACGCCTTCTGGGTCAGCAGCATGCGGCGGACGTCGGCGTGCGCGAGGATGGGATCTGCCGGGCCGCTGCGTGCGGCCATCGCCGGCGCCCTCCCCTGGGTGCGGTCCCGGGCATAGCTCAGCGCCTTCTGGTAGGCCGCCTCCATCAGCCCGATCGCGTTGACGCCCACCACGATGCGCGCGTGGTTCATCATCACGAACATCGCCGCCAGGCCGCGGTTGGCCTCGCCGAGCAGCCAGCCGGTGGCGGCGTCGAAGTTCATCGTGCAGGTGGCATTGCCGTGGATGCCCATCTTGTGCTCGATCGAGCCGCAGGCCAGGGCGTTGCGCTCGCCGACGCCGCCCGCCGCCGTCGGCAGGAACTTGGGCACGATGAACAGCGAAATGCCCTTCACGCCCGGCGGCGCATCGGGCAGCCGCGCCAGCACCAGGTGGACGATGTTCCCGGTCAGGTCCTGCTCGCCGCCCGAGATGAAGATCTTGCTGCCGGTGACGGCGTAGCTGCCGTCCGCCCGCGGCTGGGCGCGGGTGCGCAGCAGGCCCAGGTCGGTGCCGGCGTGCGGCTCGGTCAGGCACATGGTGCCGGCCCATTCGCCCGCAGCGAGGCGCGGCAGGTACAGCGCCTGCTGCGCCGCATCGCCGTTGGTCGCCAGGCAGGTGTACGCGGCGTGCGACATGCCGGGATAGGCCGCCCAGCCCATGTTGGCGCCGCAGAAGATCTCGTAGATCGCGTTGTCGAGCACCGAGGGCATGCCCTGCCCGCCGTGTGCGGGATCGCAGGCCAGCGCAGTCCAGCCGCCGGCGCAGAAGCGGTCGTAGGCCTCGCGGAATCCCGCCGGCGTGCGGACCACGCCCGGGGCCGGCATGCGGCAGCCCTCGCGGTCGCCGCTGCCGTTGAGCGGCGCGATGACCTCGGCGGCGAAAGTGCCGGCGGCTTCGAGGATCTGGTCGAGCGTGTCGCGGTCGAGCGTCTCGGCGCCGGCGCCGGGCACGGTGGCGCAGACGTCGAGCAACTCGTGCAGCACGAAGCGCAGATCGCGCAGCGGGGCGGTGTAGCCGTATCCGCTCATGACGGGCGCAGCTCGCGACGCAGGATCTTGCCGACCGTCGATTTCGGCAGCGCCTGCAGGAAACTGATCTGCCGCGGGACCTTGTAGCCGGCCAGGTTGGCGCGGCAATGCGCCTCGATCTCCTCGGCGCTCAGCGCGTCGTTGCGCCGCACCACGAAGAGATGCGGCGCCTCGCCCGAGCGCGCGTCGGGCTGGCCGATGCAGGCGCATTCGAGCACGCCGTCGTGCAGCGCGACCACCGCCTCGATCTCGTTCGGGTAGACGTTGAAGCCCGACACCAGGATCATGTCCTTCTTGCGGTCGACGATGGTCATGGCGCCGCTGGCGTCGGCCACCACCACGTCGCCGGTGCGGAAGAAGCCGTCCTCGGTCAGCGCCTTGCGGCTGTCCTCCTCGCGCTTCCAGTAGCCGGCGAAGAGCTGCGGCCCCTTCAGCAGCAGTTCGCCCGGCGTGCCGTCGGCCACCGGCCGGCCGTCGTCGTCGACCACCCGCGCATCGGTCGACGGCACCGGGATGCCGATCGAGCCGTTGCGCCCGGGCGGATTGAAGGTCGCCGAGGGCGAGGTCTCGGTGAGTCCGTAGGCTTCGGTGATCGGCGGACCGCCGGCCGCGTGCCAGCGTTGCGACACCGCCTGCTGGATCGACGCGCCGGCGCCGATCACCAGGCCGGTGCCGCTGAAGTCGACGCCGGGCAGCTCGGGCGCATTCACCAGCGCGTTGAACAGCGTGTTGACGCCGATGAAGACCAGGAACGGGGCGCGCTTCATCTCCGCGATCACCGCGCCCGGATCGCGCGGATTCGCGACCAGCCGCATCACGCCGCCGAGCTGGAAGGTGATCAGCGACACCTGCAGCGGATAGATGTGATAGAGCGGCAGCGGCGCCACCACCGACCATTCGCGGGTGTCGACCGCGAGCCGCATCCAGCTGAGCGACTGCAGCACGCCGGCACCGACGCTGCGATGCGTCAGCACCGCGCCCTTCGACAGGCCGGTGGTGCCGCCGGTGTACTGCAGGAAGGCCGGGTCGGCCGGTGCGATCTGCACGGACGGCAGCGGCAGCCCGCCGGACCGGGCCATGGCCTCGGCGATCGGCATGACCTGCTGCCGTTCGGACACGGCATCCGGCTGCGCCGCGATCGCGGCCAGCAAGCCCGCGACCGGCGCGGTGAGGATCTGCTCGACGCCGGCTTCGAGGATCACGCCTTCGAGCGCTTCGCGCAGCGGCTCGGCGAGCACGATGCAGCGCACCCCCGCATCGGCCAGCTGGTGGGCCAGCTCGCGCGGCGTGTAGAGCGGATTCACGGGCACGCCCACCATGCCGCTGCGCAGGATCGCGGTCATGGCGATCGGGAAGGCCAGGCCGTTGGGCATCATCAGCGCCACGCGGTCGCCCTGGCGCAGGCCGGCCGCATGGAAGTGCGCCGCGAGCCGGTGCGCCAGGCGGCCGAGCTGCGCATAGCTCAGCGATTCGGCGCCCGCCGTCACCGCGGTGCGATCGGCAAAGGCGTCGATCGACCGGTCGAGCATCGCCGCCAGGGTCTCGCCCGGCGGCAGCTCGATGTCGGTGCCCATCCCGGGCGGGTAGGCCGCGTGCCAGCGTCTGGTTTCCATGTCGTCTCCTTTGGTTCGTGGTGGGCGGGGCTCAGCGCGCGAGCTCTTCGCGGATCATGTCCATGCGGTCCTGGCCGAAGAACATCTCGTCGCCGACGAAGGTGGTCGGCGCGCCGAACACGCCGCGTGCCACCGCTTCGTCGGTGGTGGCCTTGAGGGCCGCCTTGACCTCGGGGTCGGCGGCCAGCGCCTGGATCGCCTCCGGCGCGAAGCCGGCGTCCTGCAGCGTCTTGGCGGTCAGCGCCGGCTGGTTGAGGTCGAGCGCATCGATCCACATCGCCTTGAACACGGCCGCCAGCAGCGCCTGCAGCCGCTGCGGTTCGCGCAGCTGGACCCCGGTCACGGCACGCATCAGGAACAGCGTGATGATCGGAAAGTGCGGATTGTTGACAAAGGGCACGCCGTACTTGCGCGCATGGCGCTCGTAGTCGCGCACCGTGTAGCGGCCCTTGGCCGGAATGGCACCGGGCGACGCGTTGCCGGTCGCCTGGTAGACGCCACCCAGCAGCATCGGCTTGTAGACCAGCTCGGCGCCGGCCGCTTCGCACAGGGGCGGCAGCTGCGTCCATGCCAGGTACGAAGCCGGACTGCCCACATCGAAATAAAACGCCACGGTCTTGCCCATCGTCGGTCCTTTATTAAACGTTCGTTAACTGAACGGAAGTTATGTTATTGTTTTTTGATTGTCAACAAGGGTTCCCCCCGAGGCCTCCGATGCGCTACTCCAGCACCCACAAACAAGAAGTCCGCGACAAGCTGATGGCCAGCAGCCGGGCGATCGCCAAGCGCGGCGGCTTCGAAGCCACCGGCGTCGATGCGCTGATGGGCGCGATCGGCATGACGGGCGGCGCCTTCTACAGCCACTTCCCCTCCAAGCAGGCGCTGTTCGAGGCGCTGATCAGCGAAGAGGTCGACAACAGCGCCGACATGCTGGCCGGCAACGAGGATTCGCCGGCCGACCACGTGGCGCGCTGCCTGCGCGGCTACCTCAGCAGCTTCCATGTCGACAACCCCGACAAGGGCTGCGCGCTGACCGCGCTGGGCCCCGAGATCGCGCGCGCCGGCCCCGAGGTGCGCCGCGCGGTCGAGACCAGCCTCAAGCGCACGCAGAAGAACTGGAGCGATCGCATCGGCGACTCCGACGGCGCCTGGGCCCTGATCGCCCAGTGCGTCGGCGCCGTGGTGCTGGCGCGCTCGGTCGAGAGCGAAAAGACGCGCAAGGAACTGCTGGCCGCGAGCCGCCGCTTCATCGACAAGGCCTACGCGCTCGAGCACCCGTGCGCGACCTCGCCGGGCCACAAGAAAGCCTGAGGCGCATCGTCGACGCGCAAGCGCGCGCTTGACACCGCTCGTCCCTTTGGCTAACGTTCGTTTAGTTAAACGACCATTCATCAATTGAAGGAGACAGTCATGGCGGAGTCGCAAGGTCAGGGAAAAGTCGCGCTGGTGATCGGCGCCGGCGATGCAACGGGCGGTGCCATCGCGGCCCGCTTCGCCAGGGAGGGCTACATCGCCTGCCTCACGCGGCGCTCGGCCGACAAGCTGCAGCCCACCGTCGAAGCGATTCGCGCCGCCGGCGGCCAGGCCTTCGGCTACAGCAGCGACGCCCGCAAGGAAGAGGACGTGATCGCGCTGGTCGAGCAGGTCGAGCGCGAGCACGGGCCGATCGAGGTGATGGTGTTCAACATCGGCGCCAACGTGCCCTGCAGCATCCTCGAGGAAACGGCGCGCAAGTACTTCAAGATCTGGGAGATGGCCTGTTTCGGCGGCTTCCTCAACGGCCGCGAAGTGGCCAAGCGCATGGTGACGCGCGGGCGCGGCACGATCCTCTTCACGGGCGCCACGGCCGGCCTGCGCGGCGCCGCCAACTTCGCGGCCTTCGCCGGCGCCAAGCATGCGCTGCGCGCACTGGCGCAAAGCATGGCGCGCGAGCTCGGGCCGAAGAACATCCACGTGGCGCACGTCGTGGTCGACGGCGCGATCGACACCGAGTTCATCCGCACCAGCTTCCCCGAGCGCTACGCGCTGAAGGAGCAGGACGGCATCCTGAAGCCCGAGCACATCGCCGACAACTACTGGCACCTGCACACGCAGCCGCGCGACGCCTGGACCTTCGAGCTCGACCTGCGGCCCTACATGGAGCGCTGGTAGGCCGCCGCCCTTCCCAGCCAACGCTGCTTCTCTTGACCTTCCTCCTCATTCTTCCTTCAGAACCATGAAGACACGCATCACCGAGCTTTTCAACATCCAGCATCCCATCATCCAGGGCGGCATGCACTACGTCGGCTTCGCCGAGCTGGCCGCGGCGGTGTCGAACGCCGGCGGGCTCGGCCTCATCACCGGGCTGACGCAGAAGACGCCCGAGCTGCTGGCCAAGGAGATCGCCCGCTGCCACGAGATGACCGACAAGCCTTTCGGCGTCAACCTGACCTTCCTGCCGACCTTCTCGGCACCGCCCTACCCCGAGTACATCGCCGCAATCGCCGAAGGCGGCATCCGCGTGGTCGAGACCGCCGGCCGCAGCCCCGAGGCCTACATGCCGGCGCTCAAGGCGGCCGGCATCAAGGTGATCCACAAGTGCACCTCGGTGCGGCATGCGCTCAAGGCCGAGGCGATCGGCTGCGACGCGGTCAGCGTCGACGGCTTCGAGTGCGGCGGCCATCCGGGCGAGGACGACCTGCCCAACATGGTCCTGCTGCCGCGCGCCGCCGAAGAACTGCGCATCCCCTTCGTCGCCTCGGGCGGCATGGCCGATGGCCGCAGTCTGGTGGCGGCATTGGCGCTCGGCGCCGACGGCATGAACATGGGCACGCGCTTCATCGCGACCCAGGAAGCGCCGGTGCACGACAACGTCAAGCAGGCGATCGTGGCCGCCAGCGAGCTCGACACGCGGCTGATCATGCGTTCGCTGCGCAACACCGAGCGGGTGCTGAACAACGCCGGCGTCGAGCGCATCCTCGAGATCGAGCGCGAGAAGGGCGCGGCGCTGCAGATCGGCGACGTCTACGACCAGGTCGCCGGGGTCTATCCGCGCGTGATGATCGAAGGCGAGATGGACGCCGGCGCCTGGAGCTGCGGCATGGTCGCCGGGCTGATCCATGACGTGCCGACGGTCAGGCAGCTGATCGACCGCATCATGGACCAGGCGCATGGCCTGATCAGCGCACGGCTGGCCGGGATGCTGGAAGCGCAGCCGGCCTGATCCGCGCGCACATGGCACGAGGCCCGGACCGCACGCAAGCGGGATCCGGGCCTCTTTCCGTCAGGCGCCGTAGAGCGCCTCGATCTGCGCGGAGAAGCTGCGCTCGGCCATGCGGCGCTGGATGCGGAGTGCCGGCGTCATCTCCTCGTCGTGGGCCGACAGCGCGCGCGGCAGCAGGCCGAAGCGCCGGATCCGATGGCCCTCGGCGAGCGAGGCATTGAGCCGGTCGATCTCGGCCTGCACCAGCGCGTGGACCTCGGGCCGCAGCAGGAGATTGGAATAGTCGGTGAACGGGATGCCCTGGCTCTGCGCATAGGACAGCACGCTCTCCTCTTCGAGCGACACCAGGCAGGCGCAATGACCGCGCTGCGCACCGACCAGCATGGCACCGGCGATGAAGGCACTGGCCTGGAGCGCGGCCTCCATCGCGCCTGGCGCGACCTGCGTGCCCAAGGCCGTGGTGAAGGATTCCGACAGCCGCCCCACCACCCGCACCTCACCCGCCGCATCCTTGACCGCGAGGTCGCCGGTGTGCAGCCAGCCATCGTGCGTGAGCGCCGCAGGCTGCAGCGCGCCTTCGCGCCAGTAGCCCGCCATCAGCGCCGCCGGCTTGAGCTGCAGTTCCCCGTCCTGGGCGATACGGGCCGTGGACGGCAGCAGCAGGCAGGGGCCACTGGTCTCGGCGCTTTCATACAGGTCGACCATCGGCACGCCGATGCCCTGGTACCACTGCGCGAGCGAAGCCGACGCAGCTGCCCCGCCGCTGAAGACCTGCCGCACACGGGCCAGCCCGAGCGAGCGACGCACCTGCCGTCGGGCCGCACGCTGCAGCCAGCCCGCGGCCGTCCCGTCGACGCTGCGGCGGTAGAGCCGCCGCGCACCGGGCGCGCTCCGAAGCGCCGCACTCTCGGCGCGCGCCTGCAACTTCTCCCAGAAGCGCGGGGGTGCATGCACCCAGTGCGGCTCGACTTCACGCAGGTCATTGGCCACAGTGGCCGGGCTCTCCGGAAAATGCACCAGGCAGTCGCCCAGCACCGGCAGCACGGCCGCGAACAGGCGCTCGGCCGCATTGGCCGGCGATACGAAGCAGAGGATGCGATCGCCGTCCTTCACGCCGAGGCTCGCCCGTATCTCGGCCGCCTGCCGCAGCGCCGTCGCCTGCGTGACGGCGGCGATGCGCGGCGCGCCGGTGCTGCCGGCAGTGCCGGCGAGAAAGCCGATGTCGCTGCCCTGCCCGGCCGCAATGCGCTGTTCGAACAGCGAATGGGCCGACGCGTCATTCGCCGCCACGAACGCGCCGAGGCCGATCACGCGCGGATCGTCGATTTCGCGCAGTCCGCGCTCCTCGAAGACCACCACGCGCGCCAGCCGCGGCAGCCGCTCGGCCGAGGCCAGCAGCTTGGCCGCCTGCCCGGTGTCCTCGACGAACACGACGCGCGTGCCGGCCAAGGCCAGATGGCGGCCGATGCGCCGCGCCGAACAGGTCGGATACACCGCGTGGCTCACGAAGCCCATGGCCTGCGCGGCCATGTCGACGAAGAGCCACTCGGGCCGGCTCTCCGAGACCACGGTCACGACCTCGCCGGGCGCCAGGCCGAGGCGGTCGAGCGCCAGCCCGATGGCCCGCGCCGCGGCAAAGAACTCGCCCCAAGCGACCGGCCGCCAGATGCCGCGCCGCTTGTGCCGCATCGCGACCCGCGCCGGCTGCGCATGGCAGCGCGCCAGCCAGGCCTGCGGCAGCGTGAGCGCGGCGCTCACAGGCTGCTCTTGGCCGGATCGATGATCTCCGAGCGCGGCGTCCACTGGCCGTTGACCACCTGCTCGACGCGGCACCACTCGGGATCGACGTGGTTGTCCTTGAAGCGCTGCGTGTCGTAGGAGGACTGGCCCTTGAAGCTCGACGCCTGCAGCGTCTTCACGAGCCTGTCGGTCGTCAGCTCCCTGCCGGTGGCCTCGACGCCCTGCAGGAACCAGGACGCATAGTCGTAGAAGATCAGCGCGACGTCGTCGGGCTCCATGTTGAAGCGCTTGCGGTAGCTGTCCGACCAGCGCTTGAGCGCGGCGTCCTGCTCGGCCGCCGGCGTGATGCGCCAGCCGCCGACGCCGTAGAGGCCCTCGACCGAGGCCTTGCCGATGCTCACCGTGGTGCCGGCGCGGCCCGGGCTCGCGGTCAGCACGTTGACGCCGGTCCAGCCGAGCTTCTTCACCTCGGCCGACACCGCGATGGTTTCGCGCGTGGTGGTGGCGCCGACGATCAGGTCGACGCCCGCCGCCTTCATGCGCGCCACCTGCGACGAGAAATCGATGTCTCCGACCTTGTAGCCGGCTTCGGCCGCCAGCTTCATGCCCTTGGCCGCCAGCGCCTCCCTGACGCCCTTGCCGACCAGGTCGCCGAACGGCCCCTCCTGGTAGATGAAGCCCACCTTCTTGCTGCCGAGCTTGGCGATCGTCCACTTGAGGCCGGCCGCGGTGGTCGTGTCGTAGTGCAGGTTGGTCGTGAACAGCAGCGGCGAGTCGCCCGAGGCCTTGCGGATCAGCGCCGCGGCGCCGTAGGGCGCGAAGCAGATCACGCCCGCATCGACCGTCTTCTTGACCGTCGCCACGCCCGGGCCGGAGCCGAACGGACACAGCATCGCGAACACCTCGTCGCGCCGGATCAGCTTGTCGACCGCGCGCACCGCCTGCGGCGGCTGGCTGCCGTTGTCCTCGATCACGAAGCGCAGCTTGCGGCCATGGATGCCGCCGGCCTCGTTGGCCTCGTCGACGCGCATCTGCAGGCCGTTGCGGATCGGCGGCATCGTGATGGCGGCCGGTCCCGACAGGTCGAGGTGGGTGCCGAGCACGATCTCGCTGCTGCCGACGTCCGCGGCGCGCGCGGGCGCGGTGAGGAAGGCGGGTGCGAGGCCGGCCAGGCCGGAACTCAGCAGGGTACGACGGCGAAGGCTCATGGGATGTCTCCTGAAGTGAAGGGGATGAGAGGCAGGGCTGGCTAGCGCCAGCTGGCGCGTCGGCGCTGGGGCCGCACGGCGCCCGCCACCGCATGGCCGGCGGCGCCGCCGAGATAGAAGTCGCGCACGTCGTCGCGCTCGCGCAGCCTGGCGCAGCTGTCGGCCGCCACGATGCGGCCGAGCTCGACGATGTAGCCGTCGTCGGCCGTGGCCAGCGCAATCGCGGCGTTCTGCTCGACCACCAGCACCGCGGTGTTCGTCTCGCTGCGGATGCGCTGCACGATCGCGAAGATCTCCTTGGTGAACAGCGGCGACAGTCCGAGCGAGGGCTCGTCGAGCAGCAGCAGGCGCGGCCGGCCCATGAAGGCGCGGCCGATCGCCACCATCTGCTGCTCGCCGCCCGACAGCAGGCCGGCCGCCTGGGAGCGGCGCTCCTTCAGGCGCGGGAACCACTCGAACACGCGCTCGATGTCGCGCGCCACCTCGGCGTCGCGACGGCGCGCGAAGGCGCCCATGCGCAGGTTCTCCATCACGCTCAGGAAAGTGAAGACCTGGCGGCCCTCGGGCACCAGCACCACGCCGGCACGCGCCACTTCGTCGGCATCGCGGCCGTCGATGCGCCGGCCCTCGAACTCGATGCTGCCCTTGGCCGGATCGATCACGCCGGCGATGGTGTTCAACAAGGTGGT
This sequence comes from Variovorax sp. P1_H2, assembly GCF_056405295.1. Lineage (NCBI taxonomy): Bacteria > Pseudomonadati > Pseudomonadota > Betaproteobacteria > Burkholderiales > Comamonadaceae > Variovorax > Variovorax sp. P1_H2. Next base: position 15,876 of record NZ_JBFUCJ010000090.1, read on the forward strand.
CTTGCCGGCCCCGTTGGCCCCCAGCACGCAGACGATGCGGCCGGCCTCGACCTCCAGGCTGACGCCGCGGAGGGCGTTGACCGGGCCGTAGCAGGTCTCGATGTTGCGCACGCTCAGTAGCGCAGTCATGTCTAGTGCTCCACCACGTGATCGCGGGACCCGCGACGCATGAAACCGGCGCAGCCAAATGCCAGGGATACCGCGGAACCGGCTTTGCCGGGCCGCCGGTATCGCCCCCTCGAGGGGCTGAGGTCCGCGGCTCCGAGCCTGCCTGCGCAGGCTTGGACGGAACCGAAGAGCCGCTGCCTCTGGCAGCGACTCGAGGCGCCGAAGGCGCTACGGGGGTGTTTCATCCTATGCTCCCAGGTAGGCCGCGATCACGCGCGGATCGGACTGCACTTCGGCCGGCGTGCCCAGTGCGAGCCGCTGCCCCTGCTCCATCACCAGCACGCGGTCGGCCACCGCCGAGACCAGCGACATGTCGTGCTCGACCATGACCACCGTGATGCCGAGGGCGTCGCGGATGTCGCGGATCCAGTGCGCGAGCTCGTGGGTCTCCTCGGGGTTGAGGCCGGAGGCCGGCTCGTCGAGCAGCAGCAGCCGGGGCCCCGCCACCAGCGCGCGGCCGAGCTCGACGATCTTGCGGATGCCATACGGCAGCCCGGCGACCAGGCTCATGCGGTAGGGCGCCAGATCGAGCAGCGCGATCACGTCTTCGACCCCCTCGCGCGTGGCGTTCTCGGCGCGCCGCACCACCGGCAGGTCGAGCAGCTGTGCGAGCAGGCTCCCGTGCGGCGCCGAGTGGCGGCCCAGCATCAGGTTGTCGAGCACGGTCGCGCCTTCGAACAGCTCGATGTTCTGGAAGGTGCGCGCGATGCCGTGCCGCACCACGTCGTGCCGCGCGACCTTGGTGATCTCGCGGCCCAGCAGCCGCACCGACCCGCTGCTGGCATCGAATACGCGCGTGATCAGGTTGAAGACCGAGGTCTTGCCGGCGCCGTTGGGGCCGATGATGGCGAACACCTCGCCCTGGGCGACCTCGAAGCTGACATCGCGCACCGCGCGCACGCCGCCGAAGGACAGGCTCAGGCGATCGACTTCGAAGAAKGCCATCAGGCACGCTCCGATCGCATGTAGGCCTTCTGGCGCCGGAAGCTCGCCCGTTGGCGCAGCGGGAATTCGTCGAGCGCGGCGCGGATCCGGACCCAGCGCCCGTTGATGCCGCGCGGCTCGAGCAGCACGAAGAACACCAGTACCGCGCCGTAGACGAAGAGTTCGAGCCCGAACTGGCTGCCGATGCGCGCCGGCAGCAGCGGCTTCATCAGCGAGATCAGCGATGGCAGCATGCCGATCAGCAGCGCCCCGAAGATCGCGCCGCGCAGGCTGCCCATGCCGCCGATGAAGACCATCAGCACCAGCTGCAGCGAGAGCGCGAGGCCGAAGCCCTCGGGCGTGATGAACTGCGTCTGGTGCGCGAGCAGCGCGCCGGCCACGCCCGACACGCTGGCCGAGATCACGAAGGCCAGCACCTTGGTGCGCGCCACGTGGATGCCCAGGCCCTGCGCCGCGGCCTCGGAGTCGCGCACGCCGACGAAGGCGCGTCCGGTGGCAGAGCGCATCAGGTTGAGCAACAGCCACAGCACCAGCCCGAGCAGCGCCAGGCACAGGAAGTAGAAGGGCCGCGGGGCACCCAGGCTGAGGCCGAACAGCGCCGGGTCGGGCACCGCGAGGCCGCTGTGGCCGCCGGTGACGGATGTCCAGCGCCCCACCACATGCTCGGTGACGATCGCGAAGGCCAGCGTCACGACCGCCAGGTGCAGGCCCGAGACGCGGATCGCGGGCAGGCCCACCAGCAAGCCCGCCATTCCGGCCGCGGCACCGGCGGCGAGCAGCGACAGGGGCAGCGGCAGGCCGAGCGTCAGCAGCTGGGCATGGGTGTAAGCGCCGATGCTCAGGAAGGCCGCCTGGCCGAGCGATACCTGGCCGGTGAAGCCGGTCAGCGTCATGAGCCCGAGGCTGGCGATGCACATGATGAAGATGAAGGAGGCCTCGCCGACGTAGAAGGTCGGCAGCGCGAAGGGCGCAGCCACCAGCACGATGGCGAGGGCGCCGTACAGCAGGCGCTGCCGGCGCGTGCGCAGCAGCGCGCGGCCTTCGGCGTAGCGGGTCTCGTAGTTCTCGCTGCTCATACGCGCCTCCCATGCGCTTCGCCGATCAGTCCGCGGGGGAAGAAGACCAGCACGACGATCAGCACCAGGTAGGGCATGACGTCCTTGAAGCCGTCGGGCAGGTAGACGCCCGAGAACTGCTCGATCAGCCCGATCAGCAGGCCGCCGAGGATCGCCCCGGGCACGCTGCCGAAGCCCCCGAGCACCAGCGCCGCGAGCGCCTTGAGCATCACGAACCAGAGGCCCAGGTCGACCAGCGAGATCGGCGCCAGCAGGACGCCGCAGAGCGCCGCGATGGCCCCCGAGATGGCCCAGACCAGCGAGTTGAGCCGCTTGACCCGCACCCCGCACAAGTGCGAAGCGAGCTGGTTCTGCGACGACGCCTGGATCGCCACGCCCAGCGCCGTGCGCTGCAGGAAGACGAAGAGCAGCGCCGTCACCCCCAGCGCGGCCGCGATGATCACGAGGTTGAGGTCGGCCACCACGGCGCCGGCGATCCGGGTGGTGCGGTCGGTCCAGGGCGTCGGATAGCTGCGCGAATCGGGCCCGAACACCATGCTGGTGCCGCCGCGGATCATGAAGCCGATGCCGATGGTCAGCATCACGCCCGCGAACTGCGGCTGGCCGACGATGGCGCGCATCACCTTGGCTTCCAGCAGCCAGCACAGGGCCGCACCCAGCACCACCACCAGCGGCAGCGCCAGCCAGAACGGCAGGCCGGCTTCGACGATGAAGTACCAGGCCGCGAACGACGACAGCATGAGCACGTCGCCATGCGCGAAGTTGAGGACTTCGGTGGCCTTGTAGCCCAGCACCAGGCCGAGGGCGACCAGGCTGTAGATCGCGCCGGTGGAAATGCCCTGGAGGCCGAGCTGGACCGCTTGCGCCAGCGAGGCGGAATCGAATGCACCCATTGTTTCCTAACGATCGTTAACTAAACGATCGGCAGACTATAAGGACATGCAGCGCCTTCAGTCTCTAGTGGTTATTCCCAGGTCCGCCCGGCCCGCCCGGCACAGGAGCCAGCCCGGGCGAATGTGCGATTTGCACGATCCGGCGCCCGAAGTTGCGTCGACGCGGTATTCCTTCATCAAGCCGACACCGTTATTCATGATGATCAAGGCCCACCCAAGGGAGGCACCATGAACAGCCGCATCCGCTCGATCCGCGCCGGCCGCACACCGAAGCCCACGGCGCGGCGTACCATTGCCGAAGCGCTCTCGCGCAAGCTGGGCAAGCTGGTCGGAACCGATCGGCGCCAGGCGCTGCAGGCCCGCGAGCGCCTCGATCAGCTGGATCCCGACCAGCGCCTGCGCGAAGTCGGCGAGTGGTAGCCGGTTCCGCCTGAGCCTCGCCCGCGAGGGCCTGCGGGACTGGTTTCCGCCATCGCCCGCGAGTCATTCGCTACCATCGACGGACAAACCACTGTCCGTCGCATGCCCCCGCCCTCCCTTCCCCAACGCCAGCCGCTCGGCGCCCTGCTGCGCTCGGTCGCCGGCCCGCTCGAGCGGCCCTTGAGCTTCCTGGGCGAGGTGCTGCTGTCGGCCGCCGCCGCGCTGGGTGGCCGCTGGACCTTCCGCCGCGAAGACCTCGGCCGCGTCCTGGCCGACTGCAGCGCGCGGGCGGTGACCATCGTGGGGGTCGTGAACCTGCTGGTCGGCGCGATCCTGGCGTTCGTCGGCGCGGTGCAACTGGCCAAGTTCGGCGCCGGCATCTTCGTCGCCGACCTGGTGGCCATCGCGGTGGCGCGCGAGATGGCGGCCATCATCACGGCGGTGGTCATCGCCGGGCGCACCGGCGCCGCCTTCGCGGCCGAGATCGCGACGATGCAGGCCAACGAGGAGGTCGATGCGCTCGAGGTGCTGGGCCTGACCGCCATCGACTTCCTGGTCTTGCCGCGGGTGGCCTCGCTGCTGTTGATGATGCCGCTGCTCTACATCTTCGCCTGCGTGGCCGGCCTGCTGGGCGGCATGATCGTGTCGGCCGCCATGCTCGACGTCTCGGCCACCGCCTACATGCAGCGCACCGCCGAGTCCCTCACCTGGACCCACCTGGGCCTGGGCATCGGCAAGTCGCTGACTTTCGGCGCCCTGGTCGGCATGGTCGGCTGCTACTACGGCCTCCATGCCAAGCGCAACGCGGCCGGCGTCGGCGTCGCGACCACCGGCGCCGTGGTGACCAGCATCGTCGGCATCATCGTGCTCGACGCCATCTTCGCCCTGTGCGCCAACGCGCTGGATATATGAAGCACCCCCGATGCGCCTGCGGCGCCCCGAGTCGCTGCCAGAGGCAGCGGCTCTTCGGATCCGTCCAAGCCTGCGCAGGCAGGCTCGGAGCCGCGGATCTCAGCCCCTCAAGGGGGCGATACCAGCGGCCCGGCAAAGCCGGTTCCGCGGTATCCCTGGTATCGGACTGCGCCGGATTCATGCGACGCGGGTCACCCGGCAGCGCGGTGGAAAATTGAAATGAGCCTGCTCGCGGTAGATCAGCTCGTGATGCGCTTCGGCGATCGCCTGATCCAGGAGGACGTGTCGCTGAAGGTCGACAAGGGCTGCATCTTCGCCGTCATGGGCGGCAGCGGCTGCGGCAAGAGTACGCTGCTCAAGCACCTGGTGGGCCTGCTGCCGCCGGCGGGCGGCACCGTGACCTACGACGGCATCGATTTCTGGGCCAGCGACGACGCGCAGCGCAGCGCGCTGCGTTCGCGCTTCGGCATGCTGTTCCAGAGCGCCGCGCTGTGGTCGTCGATGACCGTGCTCGAGAACGTCTGCCTGCCGCTCACGCGCCAGACCCGGCTCGACGCGAAGCAGCGCGACGCCAAGGCCCGCGAAGTGCTCGAATGGGTCGAGCTGGGCGAGTTCGCGGACTTCTATCCGTCGTCGCTGAGCGGCGGCATGAAGAAGCGCGCCGGCCTGGCCCGCGCCATCGCCGCCGAGYCGCCGCTGCTGTTCCTCGACGAACCCTCGGCCGGCCTCGACCCGATCAGCTCGCGCCGGCTCGACGACCTGATCCTCGACATCCGGCATCGCACCGGCGCGGCGGTGGTCTTCGTCAGCCACGAGCTGCCAAGCCTGTTCGCGATCGCCGACGACGGCCTCTTCCTCGACGCCGACAGCAAGCGGCCGATCGCCCATGGCTGCCCGCGCGAGCTCGCCCAGCAGCACGTGCACCCGACGGTGCATGCCTTTCTCCATCGGGAGGTGCCGCCCGCGATCGCACCTGCCGCCACTGCCGAGGCCTCCCCATGAAACGCAACGCCCTGCTGATCGGCGGCTTCGTCGTCGCCGCCTTCGCCATCGCCATCGCGGCCATCCTCTGGCTCGGCGGCAACGACCTGTTCACCAAGCATCAGAAGGCCCGCGTGTTCTATGAAGGCAACGTGAGCGGCCTGTCGGTCGGCGCGCCCGTGACCTTCCGCGGCGTCACGGTCGGCCAGGTGACCGAGATCGGCATCCAGATGGACGCCCGTTCGCTCAAGACCACGATTCCGGTCACGCTGCGGCTGCAACCCTCGTCGCTGCGTGTCACCGCGGGCCCCGGCGACCCAATCCCCGACTTGCCGGACCTCGTGCGGCGGGGACTGCGTGCGCGCCTGGCCATGCAGAGCGTGGTGACCGGGCAGAAGCTGATCGAGCTCGACTTCCTGCCGAACACGCCGGACATCCTTGTCGGCGGTCCCGGCGCGCCCGAGATCCCGGCCGTGGCCGACCGCTTCGAAGCCCTGATCGACCAGGTGGCCAACCTGCCCCTGCGCGACACGGTGGCCGACATGCGGGAGGCCATCAAGGATCTGCGCACCACGATGGAGTCGGTACAGAAGACGCTGGACGGCGCCCAGGGCGTTCTCGTCGGCGCCGGCAAGGAGCTGCAGCTCACCGGTGCCGAGTCGCGCAAGACGCTGGTGGCCGCGACCGAAGCCATCCGGCAGGTGCAGGGCAGCGCCGACGCGACGCTGCGATCGATCACGCAGCTGGCCGACAGCTCGCGCCAGACGGTGCTCGCGGCCCAGCCCGAGCTGGAACGCACCCTGGTGGGCGCCCGCCAGGCCTCGGAGACCGCCAAGCTGGCGATGGAACGGCTGGCCGACGTGGCCTCGCCCGGCGCGCCGCTGCGCGGCGACCTCGAGGCCGCGATCAAGGATCTTTCACAGGCGGCGCGCAGCCTGCGCTCCTTGAGCGAGCAGCTCGAGGAACGGCCCAACGCCATCTTCTTCGGGAACTCACGTTGATGACGACTGCACTGAACCGATGGGCGGCCTGGCCGCTGCGCGCCGCGCTGGCCGTGATGCTTTCGGCCTGCGCCTCGGGGCCGGCGCCCGTGCTGCTGACACTGCCACCGGCCGTCGCGGCACCGTCCGCCCCGCTGTCCGCGCCACCGGCCAGCGTCCGCGTGCTGGCGCTGAGCCGGCCCGAGATACCGGAATACCTGGTCGCGCGCCGCGTGCGCTACCGGGCCGAAGCCAGCACGCTGGGCGAATGGCCCGACACCTTCTGGGCCGAGCGCATCGAGATCGGCGTGGCGCGAGAGTTCACGGCCGCGCTGCGCGAGCGCCTGCCCGGCTGGCGCCTCTGCGAGGCCAACTGCGCGGAGCAGTCGCCGGCCGCTTCGCTGCAGGTGGCACTGAGCCGGATGGACTACGTGCGCAGCGAGCGGCGCTTGAAGGCCACCGTGCGCATCACGCTGTGGAGCACCGAGCGCGTTCCACGGCTGCTGCACGGCGCGGAGTTCAGCGTCGACATCGCGGGCGATGCCGACACGCCGCAGTCGCAGGCCAAGACATTGACGCAGCTGCTGCGCCGCATCGCCGCCGAGGCCGCAACGGCGGTCGCGGCCTTGCCCTGACCGCGGGGCGAATTCAGGGCCCTGCTTCAGCGGCTACTTCAGCGCCTGCTTCTCCGCATGGCGTTCGCTCGACCGACTGGCCGGTATGAAGTCGTACTGCCCGCTGCCCTCCCGCGTGCGCGGGCCCTGCATCTGCGGCGCGGCGAGCCGGTCGGCGGCGCTGCCCAGCGTGTTCGACTGCAGCGGCTGACCCGAGAATGCCGAGCCGCACGGCCGGTCGGACAGCACGGTCTGGCCACGCTCATCCTTGCAGCGATGGATTTCGGCAGAAGCCATGGCGCTGGCAGCGCAGAGGCTCAACAAGGCGATCGTTCGGGACAGACGCGAGACCGGGAGTTGCATGGGTCGCTTTCGATGTGTGAGCCGATCGTAGGGGCCGCCACAGCACTCGTGAAGCAACTTGTCACAAGATAGGCAGCGGAGTGTGAAAAAACTCCCACTGCGCACAGGGCCGACAAAACGCTAGCGAAGATTCGCGGCGGCGTCTTACACTCGACCCTGATTCGATGTACGACAAATGGTCTCCTTGCTGAGCCCAGAAGACATGAACCCCTTCCGTACGCGCGCGATCCTCGAGACGGCCAGCTGGCCGGCCCCCCAGCGGGCTGTCGCCTTCGTGCAGGTGGGAGACGTCGTGGAGATGCTGATTCGAAGCAAGAAGGCCCAGTTCGCAACCTGCGAGTTCTGCCAGAGCGTGAACCACCTGAGCGATGCGCGTTGCCGGACTTGTGGCGGCGCACTGCCTCCGAGCGATGAGGCCGAGGCCGCCCCCGCGACACCCGAGCCGACCGAAGCGACCGAAGCGACCGAGGCGGCCGCGCCGGCCGCGCCGGCCGGCAGCGAACCCGGATTCTCCGAGGCACGCTCCCTGCGCAACGTCATGCAGTTGGCGCTGCTGCCGCCGCTGCTGCTGTTTTCCGCCTTTGCGGCCTGGACCGCATGGCGAACGCCGCCCGCCCGGCAGCCCGCCGCGCTGGTCGCCCTGCCTGCTTCGCAGGCGCCCATGCCGCGGCCGGCGCCGCGCGTGGCGATCCCGGCGCGCATCGCGCCCGCCGAACTGGGCCTAGGGCCGAGCGAGGTGTTCGTTTCGTCGACACGCGCGGCGGCTTCACCGGCCGAGAAGGACGACCATGCCGAGACCTTCGCACCCGGGCCTGCGCCTGCCGAGGGCCCTGCCGCGTCGAGACCGAGGAAGGCCGCGACACAGTCGGCGACGCGCCTGGAACCCAATCCGCTGGCGGCCTGCAGCAACAGCAACTTCTTTGCCCGTGCGATCTGCATCAACAGCCGCTGCGCAGATCCGAAGGTCGCGCAGTTCGGGCAATGCCGCGAGGCCATCCGCCAGCGTCGGATCGACGAGGCGCGCCGCAATCCGAGCCTGATGGGCTGAGGGCAGGCGCGACCGGTCTAAGATGCGCTCCCCACTCCCGAGGAAGGCCTCGTCATGAGCAAGCTCGCGCCCCTCTCCGCCGCCTGGATCCTCGCCGTCCTGTCGGGCCTCGCCTCGGCCCAGGGCGATGGCGGCAGCCAGACGCCCTGCGAACTCCAGTACAGCACCTGCAAGCAGACGGCCAGGGCCGACTACCAGTTCTGCAAGAACGCCTCCGAGAAGAACTGCCGCCCGCGCCTGAACAAGGCACTGCAAAGCTGCAGCACCAGCCAGAACAGGTGCCAGAACTCGACGCAGGGCATCCAGTTCAGCAGTTGATCCCGGCCGGCGGCACCGGCACGATCCGTGCAGCGACACGGCGCACGCGCTCGCCCCCGGCCTCCCGACCCGTCTACCACGAGGCGAAACACCCCTCAAGTAGACTTACGCGCGTCAAAAACGACTGCCCGCGGCCCTGCCCGCCGCGGGCAACCCGCACATCCGCCAAGCACCAGAGGTCACACAATGGCTAACGCTCAATCCAAGATCATCTACACCCTCACCGACGAGGCGCCGCTGCTGGCCACGGCTTCGCTGCTGCCCGTCATTCAGGCGTTCGCCGCGCCGGCGGGGATCGACGTCGCCACCAGCGACATCTCGGTGGCAGCCCGTGTCCTGGCCGAGTTCCCCGAGTTCCTGACCCCCGAGCAGCAGGTGCCCGACAACCTGGCCGAACTCGGCCGCCTGACCCAGCTGCCCGAAACCAACATCATCAAGCTGCCCAACATCAGTGCCTCGGTGCCCCAATTGGTGGCGGCCATCAAGGAGCTGCAGGCGCGCGGCTACAAGATCCCGGACTACCCCGAAGACCCCAGGACCGACGAACAGAAGGCGCTGCTCGCGCGCTACTCCAAGGCCCTGGGCAGCGCGGTCAACCCGGTGCTGCGCGAAGGCAACTCCGACCGCCGCGCCCCTGCCGCGGTGAAGCGCAACGCGCGCAAGAACCCGCATTCGATGAGCAAGTGGAGCCCGGCCTCGCGCACCCACGTCTCGCACATGCACGGCGGCGACTTCTATGCCGGCGAGAAGAGCATGACGCTCACCAAGGCCCGCGACGTGCAGATGGACCTGGTCACCCAGAGCGGCCAGACGATCGTGCTGAAGAAGAAGGTCGCGCTGCTCGAGGGCGAGATCATCGACAGCATGTTCATGAGCAAGAAGGCGCTGCTCAAGTTCTATGAAGACGAGATGGAAGACGCCCGCGAGACCGGCGTGATGTTCTCGCTGCACGTCAAGGCGACCATGATGAAGGTCTCGCACCCGATCGTCTTCGGCCACGCCGTGAAGGTCTTCTACAAGGACGCCTTCGCCAAGCACGGCAAGCTGTTCGACGAACTGGGCGTCAACGTCAACAACGGCCTGTCGAGCGTCTACGACAAGATCGCCGACCTGCCGACCTCGCAGCGCGACCAGATCATCAAGGACCTGCACGCCTGCCACGAACACCGCCCCGAGCTGGCGATGGTCGACTCGGCCAAGGGCATCACCAACCTGCACGCGCCCAACGACGTGATCGTCGACGCCTCGATGCCCGCGATGATCCGCCTGGGCGGCAAGATGTGGGGCCCGGACGGCCGTCCGAAGGACACCAAGGCCGTGATGCCCGAGAGCACCTTCGCCCGCATCTACCAGGAGATGATCAACTTCTGCAAGACCAACGGCGCCTTCGACCCCGTGACCATGGGCACCGTGCCCAACGTCGGCCTGATGGCGCAGAAGGCCGAGGAATACGGCTCGCACGACAAGACCTTCGAGGTCCCCGAAGATGGCGTGGCCCGCATCGTCGACATCGCGACCGGCGAGGTGCTGCTCGAGCAGAACGTCGAGACCGGCGACATCTGGCGCATGTGCCAGGTCAAGGATGCCGCGATCCGCGACTGGGTCAAGCTGGCCGTGAACCGCGCGCGCCTGTCGGGCATGCCGGCCGTGTTCTGGCTCGACGAGTACCGCCCGCACGAGGCCGAACTCATCAAGAAGGTCCACACCTGCTTGAAGGACTACGACACCAAGGGCCTCGACATCCAGATCATGTCGCAGGTGCGCGCCATGCGCTACACGCTCGAGCGCGTGATCCGCGGCAAGGACACCATCTCGGTCACCGGCAACATCCTGCGCGACTACCTGACCGACCTGTTCCCGATCATGGAACTCGGCACCAGCGCCAAGATGCTGTCGATCGTGCCGCTGATGGCCGGCGGCGCGATGTTCGAGACCGGCGCCGGCGGCTCGGCACCGAAGCACGTCAAGCAGCTGGTCGAAGAGAACCACCTGCGCTGGGACTCGCTCGGCGAATTCCTGGCGCTGGCCGTGTCGCTCGAGGACCTGGGCCAGAAGACCGGCAGCAAGAAGGCCAAGATCCTGGCCGAGACGCTCGACACCGCCACCGGCATGCTGCTCGACAACAACAAGGGCCCGTCGACCAAGACCGGCGAACTCGACAACCGCGGCAGCCACTTCTACCTGGCGCTGTACTGGGCCCAGGCCCTGGCTGCGCAGACCGAGGACAAGGCGCTGCAAGCGCACTTCGCGCCGCTGGCCAAGTCGCTGTCGGAGAACGAGCAGAAGATCGTGCAGGAACTCAAGGCGGTGCAGGGCCACCCGGCCGACATCGGCGGCTACTACATGCCCGATCCGAAGAAGACCGAGGCCGTGATGCGGCCGAGCGCCACCTTCAACGCGGCGCTGGACGCAGTGGGCGCCTGAGCATCCCCTGGCCCGTTGCCGGCGACCTCGAGGGTCGTCGGCGACCCGCATCCGGGCCCGCTTCGGCGGGCCTTTTGCATGGCGCTGCGGTGCTACTTCGAGAACAAGGGTGGACGGGCCGCGACGACCGGCATCTCGAGCCCCAGCGCACGCCCCATGCGCTGCAACTCTCCGGACAGCCGCCGGACCTCGGCCAGCGCGGCCGTGTCGCCGGCCTGAAAGCGGTTGAACTCCCTGACAAAGGCATCGGTGACCTCGGTCCACCGTTGGAACGCTGCGTTGTCTGCGGGGAGTGGAGAGTCCATTGGGTTGCTCTAAGCCGGCAATTGCCTCATGGACCGCAATAGTGAACGAAATCAAAACTTAAGTACACAACAATCTGCAAATTGTTGTGTCATCCCCAAAACGGGCGATGTCCGGCCTGCAACGCAGCGCTACGGTGCAAGCGCTGTCACCTCATCGCGGCGCGGTCGCTCGGCGGCCCCGCCCGCGCTCCCCCGCAGGCGACCCAGGATACCGGGCGCCTGCGGCGGTGCTTGATCAGGCCGCGCCGATGCCCGCCACCAGGTGCTCGACCGGCCGCCCGCCCCTGAGCGCTGCCGTGAAGGCCAGCATGCGGTCGATCGGCACGCGCGCGCGGCGCCCGAGCGCCGGCTCGACGTGCACCTCGCCCGCGCCCGTCTCCAGCACCTGCGCAAGGCCGGCCAGGCCGTTCATCGCCATCCACGGGCAGTGCGCGCAACTCTTGCACGTCGCCGCGTTGCCGGCGGTGGGCGCCTCGATGAAGGTCTTGCCCGGATTCAGCGCGCGCAGCTTGTGCAGCATGCCGCTGTCGGTGGCGACGATGAACTCGCGCGCCTCCATGCGCTGCGCCGCGCTCAGGATGGCCGAGGTCGAACCGACCGCATCGGCCAGCGCGATGACGTCGGCCGGGGCCTCGGGATGCACCAGCACGCGGGCCGCCGGATGCTCCTTCTTCAGCAGCTCGAGCTCGAGCGCCTTGAACTCGTCGTGCACGATGCAGGCGCCGCCCCAGCTCACCATGTCGGCACCGGTCTCGCGACGGATGTAGTCGCCCAGATGCCGGTCGGGCGCCCACAGGATCTTCTTGCCCTGCGCGGTCAGCGCCCGCACCACGTCCAGCGCGCAGCTCGAGGTGACCAGCCAGTCGGCCCGCGCCTTCACGGCGGCGCTGGTGTTGGCGTACACCACGACCGTGCGGTCGGGGTGCTGGGCGCAGAAGCGCTCGAATTCGTCCGCCGGACAGCCAAGGTCGAGCGAACAGGTGGCGTCGAGGTCGGGCATCAGCACCCGCTTCTCGGGCGACAGGATCTTGGCGGTCTCGCCCATGAAGCGCACGCCCGAGACGACCAGCGTGCGCGCCGCATGGTCGCGGCCGAAGCGCGCCATCTCGAGCGAATCGCTGACCATGCCGCCGGTCTCCTCGGCCAGGTCCTGCAGGTCGGGATGCACGTAGTAGTGCGACACCATCACCGCATTGCGCTCGCGCAGCAGGCGGCGGATGCGCGCCTTCAGCGCCTCGCGCTCCGCCGGGCCCGGCTCGGCAGGCACACGGGCCCAGGCATGGCGGGTGTCGCAGGCCGTGCTGCCGTCTGCGGCGGCGAGCGGCTGCTCGTAGTCGACATCGATCACCGGAAGCGTCATGGCCAGTGTCATGGTTCAGGCCTCCTGGAACCGCATCGAGAAATCGATCGCCTTGACGTCCTTGGTCAGGGCGCCGATGGAGATACGGTCGACCCCGGTCTCGGCCAGCGCGCGCAAGGCATCGAGCGTCACGCCGCCCGAGATCTCCAGCATGGCACGGGCAGCGCCGGCCGCGTCGTTGCGGCGCACCGCCTCGCGCAGCGTCGGCAGGTCCATGTTGTCCAGCAGCAGCATGCGGGCGCCGTTGGCCAGCGCCTCGTCGAGTTGTGCCAGGGTCTCGACCTCGATCTGCACGAACTTCGCCCGGCTCGCGACCTCGGCCGCGGCGCGCAAGGCCGCGCTGACGCCGCCGGCTGCGACGATGTGGTTCTCCTTGATCAGCACCGCGTCGTAGAGGCCGATGCGGTGGTTGACGCCGCCGCCGATGCGCACCGCGTACTTCTGCGCCAGGCGCAGGCCGGGCAGGGTCTTGCGGGTGTCGACGATCTGCGCCCGCGTGCCGCGCACGGCATCGACGTGGGCCGCGGTCTTGGTCGCCACCGCGCTCAGCAGTTGCAGGAAGTTGAGCGCGGTGCGCTCGGCCGTGAGCAGCGCCCGGGCAGCGCCGGAGATCTCGAGCACGGTCTGGTCGGCCGCGCAGCGGGCGCCTTCCGCGACATGCCACACGATCCGTGCGTCGGGATCCAGGTGGCGGACGACCGCCTCGACCCAGGGCGCGCCGCACAGCACGGCGGGCTCGCGGGCGAGGACCCGCGCGGAGGCGCGGCGATCGGAGGCAATCAGCGAGGCGGTGAGATCGCCGCCGCCAACATCTTCATCGAGGGCCCGCAGCGCATCAGCGCGCACCACGGCGGCCCATTCGGCGGAGGAAAAATCGAGGGTACTGTCCATCATCATCATCGGTCGCGAGGCCACGCACATGCAGCGAATGGGCGCGATCGTAGCAGCGATGCCACAGCGATGCCGGTGCAGGGTCGGCTCGCAAAATGCACGCAGGCGTAGCGCAAGAGTCGGTTATGGTTCGCCCCGTTTGTGAACCGAACCAAGAGCGACGACCTGTGATTTCTCATGAATTCGACGTGCTCATCGTCGGCAGCGGCCTGGCCGGATTGAGCACCGCATTGCACCTGGCGCCCACGCATCGCGTGGCCATCATCACCAAGCGCGCCCTGCTCGACGGTGCCAGCCAGTGGGCGCAGGGCGGCATCGCCGCGGTGCTCGCCGAAGGCGACAGCGTGCAGTCGCACGTCGACGACACGCTGGTCGCCGGCGCCGGGCTCTGCGACCTGGCCGCCACGCGCTTCGTGGTCGAGCATGCGCCCGAAGCCATCGCCTGGCTGCGCGATCTCGGCGTGCCCTTCTCGCTCGAGGACGGCGCGCTGCACCTGACGCGCGAAGGCGGCCACAGCCAGCGCCGCATCGTGCACGCGGCCGACGCCACCGGCGCCGCGGTCCAGCGCACGCTGATCGAGCAGGTGCGGCGCACGCCGAACATCACGCTGTTCGAGCAGCACACGCTGGTCGACCTGATCACCGGCCGCAAGCTCGGGCTGGCCGACAACGCCTGCCTCGGCCTCCATGCACTCGACGAGGCCACCGACGAGGTGCTGACCTTTGGTGCGCCGCACACCGTGCTGGCCACCGGCGGCGCCGGCAAGGTCTACCTCTACACGAGCAACCCCGACACGGCCACCGGCGACGGCATCGCGGCGGCCTGGCGCGCGGGCTGCCGCGTGGCGAACATGGAGTTCATCCAGTTCCATCCGACCTGCCTGTACCACCCCGATGCCAAGTCCTTCCTGATCAGCGAGGCGGTGCGCGGCGAAGGCGGGCGGCTCTTGCTCCCGGACGGCACCCGTTTCATGCCCGGGCACGACGAGCGCGCCGAACTCGCGCCGCGCGACATCGTGGCGCGCGCCATCGACTTCGAGATGAAGAAGCACGGCCTCGACTGCGTGCACCTCGACATCTCGCACCAGAGCCCGGCCTTCCTGCAGGAACACTTCCCGAACATCCTGGCGCGCTGCGCCGAGCTCGGCATCGACATCACGCGCGAACCGATCCCGGTGGTGCCGGCCGCGCACTACACCTGCGGCGGCGTGCTCACCGACCTCGCGGGCCGCACCGACGTGCCCGGCCTCCACGCCATCGGCGAGACCGCCTGCACCGGGCTGCACGGCGCCAACCGGCTGGCCAGCAATTCTCTGGTCGAGTGCATGGTGTTCGCGCGCGCCGCCGCGCAGGCGATCGCCGAAGCGCCGCAGCGCCCGCGCGCCGAGCTGCCCGCCTGGGACGACAGCCGCGTCACCGACGCCGACGAGACCGTGGTCATCTCGCACAACTGGGACGAGCTGCGGCGCTTCATGTGGGACTACGTGGGCATCGTGCGCACCAACAAGCGGCTCGAGCGGGCGGCGCACCGCATCGCGCTGCTGCAGGGCGAGGTGCAGGAGTTCTACGGCCACTTCCACGTCACCCGCGACCTGCTCGAGCTGCGCAACCTGGTGCAGGTGGCCGAGCTGATCGTGCGCTCGGCCCAGGCGCGGCGCGAAAGCCGCGGGCTGCACTTCAGCCGCGACTATCCGGCGCTCGCCGCGCCCGCGGCACCGACCATCCTCGTGCCGCCGGCCGGCTGACACCTTCCCTTTTCTCGCACAAAGAAGGAGCTTCACACCATGTTCCGCACCCTGCTCAAGTCCAAGATCCACCGTGTCGCCGTCACCG
>NZ_JBFUCJ010000091.1:0-30329 GCF_056405295.1 Variovorax sp. P1_H2
TTTCCTGCCTCGTCAAGTAGTTGCGATGATTTTGTTGTGCGCGAGATCAGCATCTTGAAGGTGTTGCGCCAGCAGGGCGCGCCTGATCTTGCCGCTCGAAGTTTTCGGAATGAAGCCTGGCGCCGCGAAGAGCACGCGCTTGAGCTGGACATCGTGCTGCCGGACCACGTTCTTCCTTACGTCGCCGGCGATCAGCTCATAGTCGAGCTCGGAAGAACAGGAAAATCCGACCCGCTCTTGAATAGACTAGCTCTCATCGTTGCCACCATTCCAAAATGTTGAAAGGCCAAGACACTGAGCCTCGCTCGACGCCGAACAGCAAGGTGCAACTTCATTTCAAGTCACAGGCGATCGCTCGTCCATAGAAACTGTCTGGAAGATTCTCAGAATTTTCTTTTTCCACGAGACTGACCTGCCCCTCCCGCCGCGCCATTCACAACGAGGCGGTTCAGGCTTACAAGCTCGGTTGATTTCTTTGGCTGTTGAGGCGCGCACGGCCATCCGGTAGCCTCTGAAGACAGCCGCCTGATCGAGCAGCCGCGTGACGTATTGACTCGAGATGCTCATGCACTCGTGGCTCAAGTCGTCGGCCATGGTCAAGCACTTGATGCACATTCCGGTGCTCAAGCTGTCGCTGACGAAGTCCATGCTTCACGCCGGCACACGTTCGTCGGCGAGGCCCTTGAC
Source organism: Variovorax sp. P1_H2 (assembly GCF_056405295.1). Taxonomy (NCBI): domain Bacteria; kingdom Pseudomonadati; phylum Pseudomonadota; class Betaproteobacteria; order Burkholderiales; family Comamonadaceae; genus Variovorax; species Variovorax sp. P1_H2. Next base: position 688 of record NZ_JBFUCJ010000091.1, read on the forward strand.
CTCCTTGCGCTTGCGCACCGCCAGATTGGCGGCGCTGTAGAGCCTGTGGGCCATCTTGTGGTTCACGCCGGGGAAGGAATCCGTATCCCGTGCCCGAACTCATGGGTCGGCTTGCTTTGGTGATTGGCAAGTCAGTCCCGCTCGTACCGCATCGGGGGTGACGAAGGCCGGCATCGAGTACAGACGATCGGCTCGCCGGTGTCGAGCACGCGGCGCTTCTGTGTGTTGGGAATCAGGTCCTTGACGAAGTGGCCGATCGTCCATCCGCTCCGGTTTCGTCGCTACTATCGAAGGCCCTCGGAAAGTGGAACACGATGACAGGAACACCTGCGGCGGCCTTGCTATGCTGCGCCCCTTGCACTGCCTGCCGACGCCCGGGCGCAACGACCCGTTCGCCGCGCACATCACTCCTTTTTGCGGAATCTCATGAGGAACTCACGGCTCCCGGCGCTTTGCCTCGTCGCTCCCCTGCTGCTCGCCGCCTGCGCCGTCCCGCGCCCGCCCGGGCAGGTGGCCGCACCGACGCCGGCGCAATGGCAGACGCCCCTGCCGGCCGGCACCGCGGCCCTGCCGCACGGCGGCTCGATGCCCTCGCTGGCCGAATGGTGGCGCCAGCTGAACGATCCGCTGCTGGTCGAGCTGATCGTCGCCGCCGAAGCCGCGAGCCCGACCGTGGCCAGCGCCAAGGCGCGCATCGGCGAAGCCCGCGCCTCGCGCGTCGCGGCCGGCGCGGCGCTGGTGCCGAACCTCGACGGCTCGCTGTCGGCCAGCCGCGGCAACTCGCCGACCTCGGGCTTCACGACCGGCGCGACCGCTGCCATCGGCACCGACATCCCCCCGATCACCACCCAGCAGGCCGGCCTCCAGTCGAGCTGGGAGATCGACCTGTTCGGCGGCCTGCGCGCCAGCCGCGATGCCACCCAGTCGCGCTACGCGGGCGCCGACGCACGCTGGCACGACGCCCGGGTCTCGGTGGCGGCCGAGACCGCCAACGCCTATCTCGCCGAACGGGCCTGCCGACGCCAGCTGGTGGTGTCGACGTCCGACGCGCAGTCGCGCGCCGAGTCCGCGCGCCTGACCGAGCTGTCCGCGCAGGCCGGGTTCACGGCGCCCGCCGATGCCGCGCTGGCCCGCGCCAGTGCCGCCGAGGCAGCCGGCAGGCTGACGCAGCAGCGGGCACTGTGCAGCGTGCAGCAGCAGGCGCTGGTGGCGCTGACCGGCATCGAGGGAACGGTGCTGGCGCCCAAGCTGGCGGCCGCCCCGATCGACGTCACGCTGCCGGCCGTGCAGGCGGTCTACAGCGTGCCGGCCGAGGCGCTGGCGCAGCGGCCTGACGTCTACGCGGCCGAGCTCGACGTCGCCGCGGCGAGCGCCGAGGCCGGCGCCGCGCTGGCCCAGCGCTTCCCGCGCCTGTCGCTCCAGGGATCGATCGCCGTGCTGAAGGTGCGCGGTAGCGGTTTCAGCGAAACCCTGGACACCTGGACCCTCGGTCCACTGGCGCTCAACGTTCCGATCTTCGACGGCGGCACGCTGGCGGCCAACGACGACGCCGCCAAGGGCCGCTACGACGAATCCGTGTCGCTCTACCGCGCCAACGTGCGGCGGGCCGTCAGCGAAGTCGAACAGGCGCTGATCAACCTGCAGAGCACCAACGACCGGGCGGCCGATGCCGATACCGCGGTACGGAACTACCAGGCCTCCTTCGACGCCACCCAGGCCCGCTACACCACCGGCCTGGCGAGCCTGTTCGACCTCGAGGATGCGAGGCGCACGCTGTTCGTCTCGCAGACCGCCCGCGTCGCGCTGCAGCGCGAGCGCGCCGAAGCCTGGGTCTCGCTCTACCGCGCCATGGGCGGCGGCTGGACGCGACCCGATTCCCTGGCCTCCACGGCCCCTGCCGCTGCCCCGTCGCCATGAAAAGAATGAAGCGTTCCACCCTCCTCGTCGTGCTGGCCGCCGTGCTGGTCCTGGTCGCCGGCGCCTTCTGGCTGCTGCGCGGCAAGTCGGCCGCCGCGCCCGAGAAAAAGCCCGAAGCCGCGGCCCGGCCCTCGCTGACCGTCACGGTCGCGAAGCCCGAGACCAGCGAGCTCAGCGTCACGCTGGCGGCCAACGGCAATGTCGCCGCCTGGCAGGAGGCCAGCATCGGCTCCGAATCGAACGGCCTCAAGCTCGCCGAGGTGCGGGTCAATGTCGGCGACGTGGTGAAGAAGGGCCAGGTGCTCGCGACCTTCTCGGCCGAATCCGTGCAGGCCGACGTGGCCCAGGCCAAGGCCTCGCTGGCCGAGGCGCGCGCCACCGCCGCCGACGCCACCGGCACCGCGGCGCGTGCGCGCACGCTGCAGGCCACCGGCGCGATGAGCCAGCAGCAGATCAACCAGTACCAGACGGCCGAGCAGACCGCCAAGGCGCGCGTCGAGGCCGCCGAGGCAGTGCTGGCCGCGCAGCAGGTGCGCGGCCGCAACACGCAGGTGCTGGCGCCCGACGACGGCGTGATCTCGGCGCGCACCGCCACCGTGGGCAGCGTGGTGGCGGCCGGCACCGAACTGTTCCGGATGGTCCGCCAGGGCCGGCTCGAATGGCGCGCCGAGCTCACCTCCTCGGAACTCGGACGCATCGCGGTCGGCGCGCCGGCGCTGGTCACCAGCGCCAGCGGCGCCCAGGTCAGCGGCAAGGTGCGCAGCGTGGCACCGACCGTCGATCCACAGACCCGCGCGGCGCTGGTCTATGTCGACATCCCGGACGTGCTGCAGAACACCGGCTTCAAGGCCGGCATGTTCGCTCGCGGCGATTTCCAGCTCGGCCGCACCAGCGCGCTGACCGTGCCGCAGGCCTCGGTGGTGCCGCGCGACGGTTTCAACTACCTGCTGCTGCAGCAGCCCGACAACCGGGTCGCGCAGCTCAAGATCGAAACCGGCCGCCGTGTCGGCGACCGGGTCGAGATCACGACCCCGCTGCCAGCCGACGCCCGCGTGGTGGTCCAGGGCGCCGGCTTCTTGAACGACGGCGACCTGGTCCGCGTGGTCGAGACGCCGCCGGCGGGTGCAAAGCCCGTGGTCGACGCCGCGAAGTAAGGAGCCGCCATGAACGTCTCGGCCTGGTCCATCCGCAACCCGATCCCGGCGGTCATGCTGTTCGTGCTGCTGACCTTCGCCGGTCTGCTGTCCTTCAACGCGATGAAGGTGCAGAACTTCCCCGACATCGACCTGCCGACCGTCACGGTGTCGGCCGCGCTGCCGGGCGCGTCGCCCTCGCAGCTCGAGAACGACGTCGCGCGCAAGCTCGAAAACGCGATCGCCACCATCCAGGGCTTGAAGCACATCACGACCAAGGTGCAGGACGGCGCCGCCACGCTGATCATCGAGTTCCGGCTCGAGAAGCCGGTGCAGGAAGCGGTCGACGACGTGCGCTCGGCGGTGCAGCGGGTGCGCGCCGACCTGCCGGCCGATGTCCGCGACCCGGTGGTCACCAAGCTCGACTTCGCGGCCCAGCCGGTGCTGGCCTTCACGATCGCGTCCTCGAAGATGGACGACGAGGCGCTGTCCTGGTTCGTCGACAACGACATCACCAAGAAGCTGCTGGCGCTGCCCGGCGTGGGCGCGGTGAACCGCGTCGGCGGCGTCACGCGCCAGGTGCATGTCGACCTCGATCCGGCCAAGCTGCAGGCGCTCGGCGCCACCGCGGCCGACATCTCGCGCCAGCTGAGGCTGGTGCAGACCGAAAGCGCGGGCGGCCGCACCGACGTCGGCGGCAGCGAGCAGCCGGTGCGCACGCTGGCCACGGTGCAGTCGGCCGACCAGCTCGACGCCATGCAGATCGCGCTGCCCGACGGCCGCCGCATCCGCCTCGACGAAGTGGCCCGCATCAGCGACACCATCGCCGAGCCGCGCGCCGCCGCGCTGCTCGACGGCCGGCCGGTGGTCGGCTTCGAGGTGGCGCGCAGCCGCGGCGCCAGCGAGGTCGAGGTCGGCGCCGCGATCCAGAAGGCGCTGGCCGAGATGCGCGCCCAGCGGCCCGACATCCAGCTCACCGAGGCCTTCAACTTCGTCGCCCCGGTCGAGGAGGAATACGAAGGCTCGCTGCACCTGCTCTACGAGGGCGCGATCCTGGCCGTGATCGTGGTCTGGCTGTTCCTGCGCGACTGGCGCGCCACCTTCGTCTCGGCGGTGGCGCTGCCGATGTCGGTGATCCCGGCCTTCGTGGGCATGTACCTGCTGGGCTTCTCGATCAACGTGGTCTCGCTGCTGGCGCTGTCGCTGGTGGTCGGCATCCTGGTCGACGACGCGATCGTGGAGGTCGAGAACATCGTGCGCCACCTGCGCATGGGCAAGTCGCCCTACCAGGCCGCGATGGAAGCGGCCGACGAGATCGGACTGGCGGTGATCGCCACCACCTTCACCTTGATCGCGGTGTTCCTGCCGACCGCCTTCATGAGCGGCGTGGCCGGCAAGTTCTTCAAGCAGTTCGGCTGGACCGCGTCGCTCGCGGTGTTCGCCTCGCTGGTGGTGGCGCGGATGCTGACGCCGATGATGGCGGCGTACATCCTGAAGCCGATCGTCGGCGCCGAGAAGGAGCCGCGCTGGCTCGCGATCTACATGCGAATGGCCGAATGGTGCCTCAAGCACCGCTTCACGACCATGGTGCTGGCCACCCTCTTCTTCTTCGGTTCGGTGGCCATGATCCCGCTGCTCAAGACCGGCTTCATTCCGCCCGACGACAACTCGCAGACCCAGGTCTACCTGTCGCTGGCGCCGGGCGCCACGCTGGCCCAGACCACCACGGCGGCCGAGGAAACGCGCAGGCGCCTGATGGTGATCGACCACGTGCGCAGCGTCTACACCACGGTCGGCGGCGGCAGCGCGGGCGGCGACCCCTTCGCCAACTTCGGCACGCCCGAGACCCGCAAGGCGACGCTCACGATCCAGCTCGACCCGCGCGGCGACCGGCCGCGCAAGCAGGTGATCGAGAACCAGATCCGCGCCGCGCTCGAATCGCTGCCCGGCGTGCGCAGCACGGTCGGCCTCGGCGGCTCCGGCGAGAAATACATCCTCGCGCTGAGCGGCGACGACCCGGCCGCGCTGACCACCGCGGCCCGCGCGGTCGAGCGCGACCTGCGCACGATTCCCGGCCTCGGCAACATCACCTCGACCGCCAGCCTGATCCGGCCCGAGATCGCGGTGCGGCCCGACTTCGCGCGCGCCGCCGACCTCGGCGTGACCAGTTCGGCCATCGCCGAGACGCTGCGCGTCGCCACGCTCGGCGACTACGACCAGAACCTGCCCAAGCTCAACCTGGCGCAGCGCCAGGTGCCGATCGTGGTCAAGCTGGAGGATTCGGCGCGCCAGAACCTCGCCCTGCTGGAGCGGCTCGCAGTCCCCGGTGCGCGCGGCCCGGTGATGCTGGGCCAGGTGGCGGCGCTTACGGTCGAGGGCGGCCCGGCCGTGATCGACCGCTACGACCGCACACGCAACGTCAACTTCGAGATCGAGCTGTCAGGCGTCGGCCTCGGCGACGCCAAGGAGGCGGCCATGAAGCTGCCCTCGATCCGCAGCCTGCCGCCCGGCGTGCGCGTGGCCGAGGTCGGCGACGCCGAGGTCATGACCGAGCTGTTCGCGAGCTTCGGCCTCGCGATGCTGACCGGCGTGCTGTGCATCTACATCGTGCTGGTGCTGCTGTTCAAGGACTTCCTGCATCCGATCACGATCCTGTGCGCGCTGCCGCTCGCGCTGGGCGGCGCCTTCGTCGGCCTGCTGATCGGCCAGAAGGCGCTGTCGATGCCCTCGCTGATCGGGCTCATCATGCTGATGGGCATCGCGACCAAGAACTCGATCCTGCTGGTGGAATACGCGATCGTCGCCCGCCGCGAGCACGGCCTCTCGCGCTGGGACGCGCTGCGCGACGCCTGCCACAAGCGCGCCCGGCCGATCATCATGACCACGCTGGCGATGGGCGCCGGCATGCTGCCGATCGCGGTCGGGCTCGGCACCGCCGACTCCAGCTTCCGCTCGCCGATGGCGATGGCGGTGATCGGCGGGCTGATCACCTCCACCGTGCTGAGTCTGCTGGTGGTGCCGGCGGTGTTCACCTATGTCGACGACGTCGAGGGCTGGATCCGGCGCAGCGTGCGTCGCCTGCGCGGCAAGCCGGCGACGCCCGAGCCGAAGCCGGACGCGGTTCACGGCGCGGGATAGACTCTGCTGCGTCCACCGACGGAGCCACACCATGACTCGACCTGTTTTCCGTGCCGCGATGTGCGGTGCGCTGCTGGCCGCCGCACTCGGCGCCACCGCCCAGACGCCGACCGATCTGCAGCGGGCCCAGGAGCGCCATCAGCGGCAGCTCGCGGTCTGCAACAGCGGCAAGCTGCCCGCACCCGAGCGCGACGCCTGCGTGCGCGATGCCGGTGCCGCGCTGGACCGCGCGCGCGGCGGCCCGGCCGCCAACGTCACCACGCGCACGCCCGACCGCCGTGCCACGGTGGTCACGCCAGCCGGCGAGCCGGTGCCGGGCGCGACCGAGACCGTGCGCTCGCAGCGCTCGACCACCGTGGTGCCGGTCGAGCCGCCGTCGCGCTGAGAACCCGCATAATCGCCCCCCATGCCCGCCCTTCGCCGCGCCCGCCTCCTCGCCAGCTTCGTGCTGGCGTGGTTCGCGCTGTCGCTGGGCGTCGCGGTGGCCTCCCCGCTGGTGCAGCCGAAGCCGATGGAAATCGTCTGCTCGGCCGCCGGCGCCAGCATGCGGGTGGTCATGACCGACGACGGCGCCCAGGCGCCCGCCGCCGGCCACCTCGACTGCCCGCTGTGCCTGCCGACCGGCGCACCGCCGCCGGCGCTGCCGCTGGCCGCGCTGCCGGTGATCCAGCCCCTGGGCCATGCGCTGCAGTCGATTCCGGCCGCGCGCATCGCCACGGCCACCGCGGCGCCGCTGCCGGCGCRCGGGCCGCCTCTCTCCTGAGCTTGCTTCCGACCTGATGCACGCCGCGCCCTGACGAAGGGTGCTCCGCTGCGCTTTTCCAGCAATGCGTCGGCACCCGAGGGATGCCGAGGAGTTTCTTCCCATGAACAAGACCGTGCTGTCGCTCGCGCTGAGCGCTGCATTTCCCTTGTGGGCCCTGCCCGCCCTGGCACAGGACGCGCCGCGTTCGCGCCCGGCCGACGAGGCCCCCGAGCGCACGCGCTCGCTCGGGGTCGTCACCGTGACCGGCGGCCGGCCGAGCTCGCTGCCGACCCAGATCCCGACCACCATCGAGGGCGTGACCCGCGAGGAGATCGAGACCCGCATCAACGCCACCGACAGCGAAGACGCGCTCAAGTACCTGCCCAGCCTGCTGGTGCGCAAGCGCTACATCGGCGACTACAACCACGCCATCCTTTCCACCCGCGCCTCGGGCACCGGCAACAGCGCCCGTTCCGCGGTCTACGCCGACGGCATCCTGCTGTCGAACTACCTCGGCAACGGCATCGCCAACGGCAGCAACTACGCGCCGCGCTGGGGCCTGGTGACGCCCGAGGAGATCGAGCGCGTCGACGTGATGTACGGCCCCTTCTCGGCCGCCTACCCGGGCAACTCGGCCGGCGCGGTGGTCGACTACGTGACGCGCATGCCCACCCAGCTCGAGGCGCACGTGAAGGCCGGTTTCGCCTCCCAGCCCTTCGACCTGTACAACACCCACCAGACCTTCAACAGCTGGCAGACCAGCGCCTCGATAGGCAGCAGGAGCGGGGACTGGTCGTGGTGGATCGACGTCAACCGCACCGACAGCCAGGGCCAGCCGCTGACCTTCGCGACCGCCACCGTGGCCTCGGGCACGCCCGGGCGCGCGGGCACGCCGGTGGTGGGCTTCGTGCCCGGGCTCAACACCTCCAACACGCCCTGGTACATCCTGGGCACCGGCACCCAGTACCACACCATCCAGGACCACGCCAAGCTCAAGCTGGCCTACGACTTCTCGCCCACGGTGCGCGCCACCTACACGCTCGGCGGGTGGCAGAACAGCGCCGAGGGCCGGTCCGAGACCTACCTGAGCAACGCCGCGGGGATGCCGGTGTACACGGGTGCCATCAACATCCTCGGGCGCAGCTTCACGCTCGCGCCGACGGCCTTTCCGATCACCAACGACCAGCAGACGCACGTCATGCACGGCCTGTCGGTCAAGAGCAATACCCACGGCGAGTGGGACTGGGAGGTGGCCGCGAGCCTGTATGACTATTCGACCGACCAGCAGCGCCAGCCGACCATCGCGCTGCCGCAGGCGGCCTTCGGTGGCGCCGGCACGCTGCAGGACCAGGGCGGCACCGGCTGGAACACGCTCGCGGCCCGCGGCACCTGGCGCCCGCAGGGGGTGGGCGGAGCGCACATCCTGGACTTCGGCGTCGGGCGCGCCGCCTACGAGTTGGGGATCCTGAAGCGCAATGTCTTCGGCAACTGGCTGGATGGCCCGCCCACGACACTGGTGAGCAACGTCGGCGGCGACAGCCAGATCTATGACGCATGGGTTCAGGACGCCTGGTCCTTCGCGCCGAAATGGAAGGCCGTGCTTGGCCTGCGCTACGAGGACTGGAAGGCCGACAACGGCTTCACTCAGGTCGCGACCAGTGCCATTGCGTACGCGCCGCGCAGCCAGTCCGACGTGTCGCCCAAGGCGGCGCTGGCCTACCAGCTGACCGATGACACGGTGCTCAAGGGGTCGCTGGGGCGCGCGGTGCGTTTCCCGACCGTGGGCGAGCTGTACGGCGCCACGACGGGTGGTGCGCTGTCGTTCATCAACGATCCATTCCTGAAGCCCGAGAAATCCTGGACCAGCGAGCTCTCGGCCGAAAAGGACCTTGGCAATGGCCTGGCCCGTGCCACCCTGTTCCACGAAACCACGGACGACGCGATCTTCAGCCAGCTCATTCCCGGCTCGACCACCGTCTCGCGCGCGCAGAACATCGCGAAGGTCCGGACGACCGGCTTCGAACTGGCCTACACCGGGGAGGATGTGCTCGTACGCGGGCTCGACCTTGGCGGCAGCCTGACCTTCGCCGACTCCAAGACCGTCGAGAACCCGGGCAACCCGGCCAGCGTCGGCAAGTGGCAACCGCGCGTGCCTCGCTGGCGGTCGACCGTCTTCGCAACGTACAAGCCCGACGCGCGCTGGGCCTTCACGGTGGCCGCGCGTTACAGCGGCAAGCAATATTCCACGCTCGACAACAGCGACGTCAACGGCTTCGCCTACACCGGGGTCAGCAAGTACTTCACCGTCGACCTGCGCGTGCGCTACCAGATCGCCAAGCAATGGTCGGCCGCCCTCGGCATCGACAACGCCAACAATTACCAGTACTGGAACTTTCACCCCTACCCGCAGCGCACGTACACGGCCGAACTGCGCTGGGACCTTTGAACCGCGACCCAAGGAATTCTCCATGACCACCGCCTCTTCCATCCGTTCGCTCGCCGCCTGCGCGGCGCTCTGCAGCACCGCCGCCCTGGCCCACGTCACCCTGCCCGCCGGCGGCGCCGCGGCCGGCAGCGCGTACGACGCCGCCTTCCGCGTCGGCCATGCCTGCACCGACGCCAAGGCCACCACCGCGCTCCGTGTCCAGTTGCCCGAGGGCTTCACGCTGGTCCAGGCGCAGCCGCGCAGAGGCTGGACGCTCGCCATCGCACCGCGCGAGGTGTCCTGGAAGGCCGACTCCGCGCAGGCCGCCCTGCCTGCCACCGAGCAGGCCGAGTTCATCGTCCGCGGCAAGCTGACCGACAAGCCCGGCCCGCTCTACTTCAAGGTGCTGCAGAGCTGCGATGTCGGCAGCGCCGACTGGGCCCAGCTGCCGGTCGCCGGCTCGAGCGCCAAGCTGGCCTTTCCAGCAGCCCGCCTCGACGTGCTGCCGCCGGGCGTCGCCGCGGTCGAGGTGCGCGACGCCTGGGTGCGCCAGACCGTGCCGGGCCAGAGCGGCACCGGCGCCTTCATGAAGCTCACGGCGCCCTCGGGCACACGGCTGGTCGGCGCCTCGACGTCGGCGGCCGGCGTGGCCGAGCTGCACGAGATGAAGATGGAAGGCGACACCATGAGGATGCGCGAGCTCACCGGTGGACTCGAACTGCCGCCGCGGCAGACCGTCGAGCTCAAGCCCAGCGGCCAGCACGTGATGCTGATGGACCTGAAGCAGCCGATCGCCAAAGGCGGCAGCATCCCGCTGACCTTGCGCTTCGAGGACGCCAAGGGCGTCAAGAGCTCGCTCCAGGTCGACGTCCCGGTCGGCGCACCGGCCGGCGCTGCGACAGAATCGCACGGCCACACGCACAACTGACAGCCCATGCACAGCCTCCCGCTCGCCACCGTCCTGTCGCTCTCCCATGCACAGATCGCGATCGAGGCGGCGGCGACCCTGGCCTTCGCGATCTCGGGCCTGATCGAGGCGGCGCGCAAGCGGCTCGACGCGGTCGGCGTGGTCATGGTGGCGGGGCTGGCGGCCTTCGGCGGCGGCACCCTGCGCGATGTGCTGCTCGACCGCCGGCCTTTCTTCTGGGTCGAGCATGCCGGCTGGCTGTGGCTGCTGCTGGCACTGTGCGTGGCCGCGATGCTGTTCCTGCGCGACCGCCATTTCGCGCTCACCGAGCGCGCCATGCAATGGCCCGATGCGCTGGGCCTGGGCCTGTTCACCGCCACCGGCACGCAGATCGCGCTCGGCGCCTCGATGCCGCCGATCGTGGCGGTGCTCATGGGCATGATGACCGCGGTGTTCGGCGGCGTGCTGCGCGACATCGTCTGCAACGAGATCCCGCGCGCCTTCAGCGATCACCAGCCCTACGCGATCTGCGCCTTCGCGGGCGCCTGGGTGATCGTCGGCGCCGACGCCCTGCAGGCGCCTGACTGGGTCGGATTGACGACAGGGGCTGCGGCCGCGATCCTGCTGCGGTTGCTCGCCTTGTGGACCGGCTGGAAGCTGCCGGCCTGGCGATCCAGGGACTGAGGCCCCCACGCTCGTCACTTCGTGTACTCGCTGCCCCCCCCCCGAGGGGGCACAGACCGCCTTGGGGCGGCCCGGCGCCGGTCTGAGCGCCGGCGGCGCGATTCAGTCGAAGCCCCGCACCTCGCCCACCAGCGCCGTCAGCCGGGCCACATCGGCCACCACCAGCGCCTTTCCTTCCTTCACCAGCAGCCCGTCGCGGCGCAGCGCATTGAGCTCGCGCGTCACCTGCTCGCGGTTGGTGCTGATGCGGCTGGCCAGTTCGGCATGGGTCGGCACCGGCTCCAGCCGCGACCGGTTGCCGGCCACGCCGGCCCCCCGCGCCAGCCGCAGCAACTCGGCGTGCACGCGGTTCTGCACCCCGAGCGTGCTCAGGTCGATCACCCGCTCGGACAGCTGACGCACCAGCGCCGCCAGCCCGCGCATCACGCGCTCGGCGACCACCGGCTCATTGCGCAGCAAATCGAGAAAGGCGCCACGGTCCAGGCTGGCAACCACGCTGGGCCTGAGCGTGACGACATCGGCCGATCGGGGCTGGCCGTCGATCGCCGCGATGTCGCCGAAATGCTCACCCTCCTGCGGATCGCGGAAGGTGACCTGCCGGCCGTTGGCCGCATAGGAGGTCACCCGCAGGGCGCCCGAGACCAGGAAATAGACCTCGCTCTTGCGCTCCGAGCGCAACAGCACCGGCGAGCCGGCCGGCAGGCTCTTCCACTGGCAGCGCTGCGCCAGCTGGTCGAGCCGATCGGCCGGGAGTCCATGCAGCAGCGCAATGTGCTGCAGGCCGAGGCTGGAACGTTGGAACGCCATGGCAGACCTCTGCGCACATGTCGAACGGATCGAAAAAAGCCGTGCGAAAACGCACAGCCGGGAAGGCTCCGAAGCGCCACAGTCGCGCCCTGTGATGGCCGCGATGTCCGTGGCCGCACATCATCAAGCCTTCGGGAGATTTCATCATGAATGCCAAGCAACTTCTCGGTGTCTCCGCCTTCGCCCTGGCCAGCGCCACCGCCTTTGCCCAGACGGCCCCGGCCGAGCTGTGGGTCGGCGCGCCGATCGCCACTTCGGGCAGCGCCCAGAGCCGTTCGGCCGTGACCGCCGACTTGTCGGCCAGCCGGTCGATGGCGAGCGCACCGCCGGAGCTTCGCGTCGGCCCCGCCGACATGGCGCCGGGTGCGATGAGTCGGGCCGAAGTTGCCGCCGACACGACGCTCTGGATCCGGTCCGGCATGAGCCAGGTCGCCGGCCGGGACAGCTTCGACCCGTCGAGCCCGGCTTACCGCGCGCAGATGGCCGCCTACCAGCGCATGCGCAACGGCCCGGAATTCGTGGCCGAGGTGCAGCGCCTGAAGGGCACGGTCGCTACGCAGGCCAGCATCGCGCGCGACGACGCGGCCCCGGTCGCGGACTGAGCCCGCGCGGCGCCGCGGAGCGTCAGGCGGCCGCCGCCGCGGCGGCGCGCCGCTCGCTCAGCCGCTTGGCCRGGCGCGGCAGGATCATGACGGCCAGCACGATGATCACCAGCACGATCGACATCGGGCGCTGGAAGAACACCGCCGCGCTGCCTTCGCCGATCGACATCGCGTTGCGCAGCTGGGCCTCGGCCAGCGGCCCGAGGATCATGCCGACCACCACCGGCGCGGTCGGGAAGTCGAAGCGCCGCATGACGACACCCAGCAAGCCGATGGCATAGAGCAGCACCAGGTCGAAGGCGCTCTGGCGCATGCCGTAGGCACCGACCGTGGCGAAGATCAGGATGCCCGCATAGAGCTGCGGCTTCGGGATCTTGAGGAGTTTGACCCACAAGCCGACCATCGGCAGGTTCAGCACCAGCAGCATCACGTTGCCGATGTAGAGCGAGGCGATCAGCGCCCAGACCAGCGCGGCCGAGGTCGTGAACAGCTGCGGACCCGGCTGGATGCCGTAGTTCTGGAACGCGCCGAGCAGGATCGCCGTGGTGTTCGAGGTCGGGATGCCCAGCGTCAGCAGCGGAATCAGCGCGGCGGTCACGGTGGCATTGTTGGCGGCTTCGGGTCCGGCCACGCCTTCGATGGCGCCCGTGGTGCCGAACTCGGCCTTGGCATCGGCGTCCTTGGCCAGCTTCTTCTCGGTCGCGTAGCTCAGGAAGGTCGGGATCTCGGTGCCGCCGGCCGGGATGCAGCCGAAGGGCGTGCCGATGGCGGTGCCGCGCAGCCAGGCGGGGATCGAACGCTTCCAGTCGCGCGGCGTCATGTGCACGCGGCTCAGCTTGTTCTGGGCTTCGACCACCTTGCCCTCGTAGAGCACGGCATACAGCACCTCGGCCACCGCGAACAGGCCGACCGCCACCAGCACGATCTCGATGCCGTCGAGCAGTTCGGGAATGCCGCCGGTGTAGCGGCCCTGGCCCGAGATCTGGTCGAGCCCGATGCAGCCGGCCGCGAGCCCGATGAACAGCGCCGTCATGCCGCGCAGCGTGCTCTTGCCGAGCACCGCGCTGACCGTGGTGAAGGCCAGCAGCATCAGCAGGAAGTACTCGGGCGGGCCGAGCTTGACCGCGAAGTCGGCGACGAAGGGCGCGAACAGCGTCACGATGACGGTCGCGATCGTGCCGGCCACGAAGGAGCCGATCGCGGCGGTCGCGAGCGCGGCGCCCGCGCGCCCGCTCTTGGCCATCTTGTTGCCCTCCATCGCGGTCACCATGCTGGCSGTCTCGCCCGGCGTGTTCAGCAGGATCGAGGTGGTCGAGCCGCCGTACATGGCGCCGTAGTAGATCCCCGAGAAGAAGATCATCGAGGCCGTGATGTCGACCTTGCCGGTGATCGGCAGCAGCATCGCCACCGCCACCGCCGGCCCGATCCCGGGCAGCACGCCGACCGCCGTGCCGAGGGCGCAGCCGATCAGGCACCAGAGAAGGTTCGCGGGCGTGATCGCCAGCGCGAAACCATGCATCAATGCGTTGAAGATTTCCATGTCAGGCCTCCCGCCGGGCCGCCCCAAGGGAGGCCTGTGCCCCCTCGGGGGGCAGCGAATACACGAAGTGATGAGCGTGGGGGTTTCTCATTTCAGGCCTCCCGCCGGGCCGCCCCAAGGGAGGCCTGYGCCCCCTCGGGGGGCAGCGAATACACGAAGTGATGAGCGTGGGGGTTTCTCATGTTTAGATCCAGCCCGTGGCCGTCAGGCCCGGCAGGTTGATCGCCAGGAACTTGGTGAACGTCCAGAACACCGGCGCCGCGATCAGCAGGCCGGTCACGAAGTCGGTGAGCCAGGTGCGCGGCGAGTTCACGCCGCCCTGCCCGCTGGCGCGCCGCAGGCCCTGCACCGCGAGCAGGTAGCACAGCGTGCAGCTCAGGATGAATCCGATGCTGGTGATCAGCGCCGCGTTCAGCAGGAGCCCGGCCGACACCCAGACGAAGCCGGCCCAGTACGGCTGGCTGGCGCCCGAGGGTTCTTCCATGTCGCGAAAGCCGCCGGTACGCGATTCCCAGAGGATCCAGGCCCCGCAGACGGTGAGCGCGACCGACACCAGCCAGGGCAGGAAGTTGGGCCCGACGCCGCCGTAGCCGGCCTCGGAGGAGATGTCGATGGCGCCGAAGGCCAACGCGAGCCCGGTGATGAGCACGCCGAGGCCGACCAGGGTCTGGGGCCAGATCGCGGGTGGCAGGAATGAAAGTGAGTCGTTGTTGGACATTGTTCTGACCTCGCAGAGAGAGGGAAGGACGGCGGCAGCCTGTCGAGCGCGATCAGGCCGGCGCCGGGCCGCCCCAAGGCGACCCGCGGCCCCTCGGGGGGCAGCGAGTACACGAAGGGATGGAGCGTGGGGGCAAGCCCGTCACACCATCCCGGACTTCACCATGGTCGCGCGCAGGCTCGCGAACTCGTCGTCGACGAACTTGGCGAAGGCCTCGCCGGACAGCACCGCGGGCGTCCAGTCGTTCTTCTTCAAGGCTTCGCCCCACGAGGGCGWCTTGAGCGCSGCCAGCACCATGTCGGTCAGSGCCTTGCGCTGYKCGGGCGTGATGCCGGGSGCACCGTAGACGCCGCGCCAGTTGCCGATCTCGACATCGATGCCCTGCTCCTTGAGYGTCGGCACGTTGACGCCCGGCAGCCGCTGCGCCGAGGTGACGGCAATGGCCTTCATCTTGCCGGCGTTGATGTACTCGGCGAATTCGCTGAAGCCGCTGCCGCCCACCGTGACGTTGCCGCCCAGGATCGCCGCCGTGGCCTCGCCGCCGCCCCGGAAGGCGACGTAGTTGATCTTCGACGGATCAACGCCGACCTTCTGCGCGATCATGGCCGCCGCGATGTGCTCGGTGGAACCGCGCGAGCCGCCACCCCACTTGACGCTGCCCGGGTCCTTCTTGAGCTGTTCGACCACGTCCTTCATGGACTTCAGCGGCGAACTGGCCGGCAGCACGAAGACGTTGTATTCGCTCGTGATGCGCGCGATCGGCGTGGCCTGCGACAGGCTCACCGGCGGCTTGCCGGTGATGATGCCGCCGAGCATCACGGCGCCCATGATCATCATGGCGTTCGGGTCACCCTTGGAGCCGTTGACGAACTGCGCCAGGCCCAGCGCACCGGCCGCGCCGCCCTTGTTGTCGAAGGTCACGGTGTCGGCCAGCTTGGCATCGGTCAGCGCCTTGCCCAGCGCCCGTCCGGTGGTGTCCCAGCCGCCGCCCGGATTGGCGGGAATCATCATCTTGACATTGGGGGCGGCCCAGGCCGACAACGGCAGGGCTCCGGTGGCGGCCAGGGCGGCCAGTGATTTCAAAAAGGTATCGCGACGCATGCATGTCTCCTTGGATTTGGGCAAGCTGAGTGGAAGCTGACGCCGCTATGATGCGCCGCCCCGCTGTCAGTTGGCTGTCCGCTGCACTGGGGTAAACACCGAAAATCGCGCCATGAAGCTGCTGCTAGTCGAAGACGATCCCTCGATGCAAACCACCTTGCAGCGCACGCTCGGGCGGCGCCAGATCGATGTCCGCATCTGCGGCGACGGCGCCCAGGCGCTGGCGCAGTGGCAGGCGCTGGAGCCCGACGTGGTCGCGCTCGACCTCAGCCTCCCCGGGCTCGACGGCCTGCAGGTGCTGGCCCAGGCCCGAGCGGCCGGGCTGCGCACGCCGGTGCTGCTGCTGACCGCCCGCGGCACCGTCGGCGACCGCATCGTCGGCCTCAACGCCGGCGCCGACGACTACCTGCCCAAGCCCTTCGACCTGGACGAACTCGAGGCCCGCATCCGGGCACTCAAGCGGCGCCACCAGGGCGCCGGCGCCGATGTCCCGGCGCGCCTGCCGGAGGTCGGCGGCCTGCGCTACGACCCCGACAGCGGCGCGATCTACCACCGCGCCGAGGTGCTCGAACTGACGCCGCGCGAACTGGCCCTGCTGAAGGCGCTGATGGTCAAGCCCGGCCACGCGGTCAGCAAGGAGCGCCTGTTCGAGCTGGTGTTCCCGGGCGAGGCCGACGTGCAGTACGAGGCCATCGAGGTGGTCGTCTACCGGCTGCGCAAGAAGCTCGCCGCCACCGGCGTCACGCTGATGACGCTGCGCGGCCTCGGCTACCTGCTGCGCGAAGAGGCGTGATGCGGGCGGCCTCGCTGCGCGCCCGGCTGCTGCTCGGCATCCTCGGGCCGATCGCGCTGTTCATCGTCATCAACAGCGTCAGCCTCTACCGCCAGAGCCTGGCCGCCGCCACCACCGCCTACGACCGCACCCTGCTGGCCTCGGCCAAGACCATCGGCGAGCAGCTCGACGTCGTGGGCTACGACGACGCGGCCTCGCTGCGCGCCATCGTCCCCTACTCCGCGCTCGAGGCCTTCGAGGCCGACAACCAGAGCCGGATGTACTACCGGGTCTCGGCGCTCGACGGCCAGATGGTGTCGGGCTTCGAGGAACTTCCCTTCTGGCGCGGCAAGCTGCCGAACCGTCCGCCCTATGCGGCGTTGGTCGACTTCTACGACGCCGAGTTCCGGGAGATGCCGGTGCGCGTCGCGGTGCTGCTGCAGCCGGTCGCCAGCGCCAACGGCCGCGGCATGGCCGTGGTGCAGGTGGCCGAGACGCTCGAGCTGCGCGAGACGCTGGCGCGCAAGCTGCTCGTCGACACGCTGTGGCGGCAGTTGGTGCTGATGGGCGTGATCGCCGCGGTCACCGTGGTCGTGGTGCAGCGCGCCACCCGCCCGGTGCGCGCCCTCGGCGAAGCGATCCAGGCCCGCGCCGCCGACGACCTGTCGCCGATCGACGCGACCGATGCGCCGCGCGAGCTGCGCCCCCTGATCGACGCCACGACCCAGGTGATGGGCCGCCTGCGGCGCCTGCTGGACCACCAGAAGCGCTTCGTGCGCGACAGCGCCCACCAGCTGCGCACGCCGCTCGCGGTGCTCAAGGCGCAGGTGCAGTCGGCGCGCCGCGGCGACGTGCCGCCCGACCAGGCGCTGGGCGAGATCAGCGAGACCGTCGAACGCGCCACCGCGCTCGCCAACCAGATGCTGTCGCTGGCCAAGGTCGAGCAGCTGCGCCAGCAGCCGGAGTCGATCACCCTGGACCTGGCCGAGGCGGTGCGCGCCGTGGCGCTCGACCTGTCGCCGCTGGTCGCCGACAAGGCACTCGATTTCGAGCTCTCCACCGGCCCGGCGCCGGTCCCGGTGCGCGCCCATCTCTGGATGCTGCAGGAGCTCACGCGCAACCTGCTGCACAACGCGATCAAGCACAGCCCGCGCGAGGCGATGCTCACGGTCCAGGTGCGAGCCGAGGGCGGCGAGGCGCTGCTGCGGATCAGCGACCAGGGCCGCGGCATCTCCGACGAACTGCGGCAACGGCTGTTCGCGCCGTTCGCGGCCGGCGACGTCGCCAGCGGCTCCGGCCTGGGGCTGGCGATCTGCCACGAGATCGTGCTGGCGCTGGGCGGCAGCATCGCGCTTCGGAACCGGGAAGCCGGCGGACAGACCGTCGGCCTCGATGCTGTCGTGCGAATTCCGCTGGCGCGCGACAATGGCTGAACTCATGGACCGTCTTCGCATCGACAAATGGCTCTGGGCCGCGCGCTTCTTCAAGACGCGGTCGCTGGCCGCCGACGAGATCGGCAAGAACCGCGTGCAGGTCAACGGCGATGTCGCCAAGGCTTCGCGCGAGGTCAAGGTGGGCGACACCGTGACGATGCGGCTCGGCAGCGTGTCGCGCGTGGTGTGGGTGCGCGGCATCAGCGGTCAGCGCGGCCCGGCCCCGGTGGCGCAGAAGCTCTACGAAGAAACGCCCGAGAGCCTGGCGGCCCTGGCCGCGGCCCGCGAACAGCGCCGGCTCGGCAGCGAGCCGGCACTGAGCATCGCGCAGGGCCGCCCGACCAAGCGCGACCGGCGCGAGCTCGACGGCGCCCGGCGCGCCGACTGGGACAGCCGCTGGAGCGCCTCCATCGCGCCCGACGACGACGAATAAGAGAACCCTCGCCCATGGCCAGCTTCAGAAAATACCGTGTCGGCAGCAAGTTCAGTCTGGCCGCCATCGATCCCGCCGCCACGCCCTTCCTCGACGGCAACGAGGCCGCCCAGCGCGAGCAGCTCGACACGCTGGCGATCGAGCTCGACCGGCTGCAGAACCTGCTGCACGCCGAAGGCCGGCGCAAGCTGCTGCTGGTGTTGCAGGGACTGGACACCAGCGGCAAGGACGGCACCATCCGGTGGGTGTTCGCGCGCACCTCGCCGCTCGGCGTCAAGGTGACCGCCTTCAAGGCCCCGACAGAGAACGAAAGCGCACACGACTTCCTCTGGCGCTGCCATGCGGTGGTGCCGCGCGCCGGCGAGATCACCGTCTGGAACCGCAGCCACTACGAGGACGTGCTGGTGCCGGTGGTCGGCGGCAGCATCGACCGCGACGAGACCCGGCGGCGCTATGCGCGGATCAATGATTTCGAACGGCTCCTCACGGAAACCGGCACCGTGGTCGTGAAGTGCATGCTGCACATCAGCAAGGACGAGCAGCGCGTGCGCCTGCAGGCCCGGGTCGACGACCTCGACAAGCAATGGAAGTTCTCGCTCGGCGATCTCGAGGTCCGCAAGCAGTGGGATGCCTACCAGGCCGCCTACGAGAAAGCGCTGGTCGCCACGTCGACCGACGACGCGCCCTGGCATGTCATCCCGGCCGACAACAAGCATCACCGCAACCTGATGATCGCCAAGCTGCTGGTGAAGACGCTCACGGGCATGAAGCTGCGCGTACCGGCCGCCGATCCCGCCCTGAAGGGGCTGGTCGTCGAATAGCGGGCTGAGTGCTGTGCAGAGCGTCGTCGCGGAAGGCGCATGGCGCCATGGACCTTGCGATGAAACAAATCCGACGATTGATCGGCCACGGCATTTCGCTCGGCGGCCTTGCCGTGCTGCTCTCGCGCGCGATCTGAGCCAGGCCCGGATTCAGAACTTCGGCACGACGCCGTAGGCAATGATCGCCAGGAAGCCGACGATGCCGACCATCATGAGCACCGGGCCCCACTTGCGCTCCCGCCAGGCAAAGCCGACGGTCATGATGGCGGCGAAGGTGACGGCGACGACGGAAGCGAGTTCCAGGGTGAGTTCGGGCATGGCGGAATGTTACCCGGGCGTCTCGCCGCCGACCGCGCCGAATGGCGCCCAGACGGGGCAGTACGTCGCCGCGCTTGATCTGGATCACGTTCCGCTTGCCCCGAGCGCCGACCGGCAACGCCGGCGCCGGCCCCCGCTCCGCCGGGCCCGGGGCGCCTGAACAAGAGAAAAGCCCGACAGATCGATGATCTATCGGGCTTTTTTTGGAGGCTCCAGAAGAATCTGGAGCCTGTGTTTGGCGGAACCGGAGGGATTCGAACCCTCGATGAGGCTCTACACCCCATACTCCCTTAGCAGGGGAGCACCTTCGGCCACTCGGTCACAGTTCCTGAGCCGTCGATTATGCCATCTTCAAGCGGTCGGTTGGTCCAGATCGAAGGCTTTATGCAACGCGCGGACCGCGAGTTCCATGTATTTTTCGTCGATCACGACCGAGGTCTTGATCTCGCTGGTCGAGATCATCTGGATGTTGATGCCCTCCTCGCTCAGCACGCGGAACATCTTGCTGGCCACGCCAACGTGGCTGCGCATGCCGATGCCGACGATGCTGACCTTGCAGATCTTGGTGTCGCCGACGATGTCGGCCGCGCCCAGCGTCGGCAGCACCTTGGCCTTGAGCAGGTCGACCGCGCGGGCGTAGTCGTTGCGGTGCACCGTGAAGCTGAAATCGGTGCGCCCATCCTTGCTCAGGTTCTGGATGATCACATCGACTTCGATGTTGGCGTCGGCGATGGCGCCGAGAATGTGATACGCGATGCCCGGCTTGTCGGGCACGCCCAGCACGGAAATCTTGGCTTCGTCGCGGTTGAACGCAATGCCGGATACGACGGCTTGTTCCATGTTTTCGTCTTCCTCGAAAGTGATCAGCGTGCCTGACTTGGCTTCTTCATTGATGTCGATGTCCCACGGCGTGAAGCTCGAAAGCACACGCAGCGGCACCTTGTACTTGCCGGCGAACTCGACCGAGCGGATCTGCAGCACCTTGGAGCCCAGGCTCGCCATCTCGAGCATCTCCTCGAAGCTCACGGTCGCCAGGCGGCGCGCGTCAGGCTCGACGCGCGGATCGGTGGTGTAGACGCCGTCGACGTCGGTGTAGATGAGGCATTCATGCGCCTTCATCGCAGCGGCGATGGCCACTGCCGAGGTGTCGCTGCCGCCGCGGCCGAGCGTGGTGATGTTGCCGGCGTCGTCGACACCCTGGAAGCCGGTGATCACGACCACACGGCCGGCATCGAGGTCGGCGCGCACGCGCTCGTCGTCGATGCTCTCGATGCGCGCCTTGGTGAAGGCGCTGTCGGTCTTGACCTGAACCTGCCAGCCCGCATAGCTCACGGCCTGCAGGCCCTCGGCCTGCAGCGCGATGGCCAGCAGTGCCGACGAAGCCTGCTCGCCGGTCGAGGCCAGCATGTCGAGTTCGCGGTTGTGGTCGTCGTCGGGCGTGCCGGAGGCGAGTTCCTTGGCAAGCCCGAGCAGGCGGTTGGTCTCGCCGCTCATGGCGCTCGGGACCACGACCATCTGATGGCCGGCGCGTGCCCACTTGGCAACGCGTTTGGCGACATTCCGGATGCGCTCGGTCGAGCCCATCGACGTGCCGCCGTATTTATGAACGATCAATGCCATGGGTGAAAGTCAAAGAGAAAATTTCGGATGCCGCACGGCCGGCCGTTGCGGGTCAATGCTGATCAATGCTGATATTCGCGCGCCCGCCGGGCCGAAATCAGCGCGAGGGCTGCGGGCTACGGCAAGGGCGAAGCATTGTACCAACGCAGCACCGGCCCCTCGCGCTCGACCCGCCCGGCCGCGATCTTGAGGCGGATATGGTGGCCGCGCGTGCTGCAGGCCGCGATCTGGGCCAGCAGTTCCTGCAGCTGCGCTTCGCTCGGCACCGCGCCATGGTCGCGCTTCAGCCAATGGCGCAAGGCGTTCGCGAGCCGCTCCGGCGACAGCGTGCGCAGGACCGCCAGCGCCGGTGGCGAACCCGCGGCCGAAAGATCCTCGGCGGCGAGCTCGGCCAGCAAGGCCGAGGCCCTGGCCGCGTTGCGCGCCGAACGGGCGAAGGTCTCACGAAACTGCGGCAGCGCCAGCCCGAGCGCCGGCAGCACCTGCCGACGGATGCGGTTGCGCGTATAGCGCAACTCGGCGTTGGTCGGATCGTCGACGTACGCCACGCCGCTCGCGGCCAGCCATTCGCGCAGCGCTTCGGCATGCACCTCCAGCAGCGGCCGATGGAAACACACGCCGTGGCGCGCGATCTGCCGCGGCATCCCGGCCAGCCCGTCGAGGCCGGCGCCACGGCCGAGCGCGATCAGCATCGTCTCCACCTGGTCGTCGGCATGCTGGGCCAGCGCGATGTGATGCATCCCGTGAGCCAGCGCCAGCGCCGCCAAGGACGCGTAGCGGGCGCGCCGGGCAACGTCCTCGGGGCTCTCGCCCGGCGCATGGCGGGCATCGACACGGCCCGAATGCAGGGGCACGCCGAGCGCAGCGCAGGCGGCGGCGCAGTGGGATTCGAAGTCATCGGCGGCCTGCTGCAGGCCGTGGTGCACGTGCAGCGCATGCACCTGCCCCGGCCAGCGGGCAGCGGCGGCGTGCAACAGCGCGGTGGAATCGGCGCCGCCGCTGAAGGCGATACCCAGCGGCAAGGGAGCCGCAGCCCAGGATGCGAGTGCTTGGGCTGCCGGGTTTTCCATTGAAGCTGAGCGAGCGCGGGACCGGGAGCTCCGGCCGCCCCGCACCCTACTTGCCGCTGTCGGCCTTGGTGTCGGCGAAGCGGCCGTAGCTCTGCAGCCGCTCGTAGCGGCGGTTCAGCAGGTCCTTGGTCGACAGGTCGCCGACCTGGCGGAAGGCATCGTTGAGCGCCCGCTTGAGGAAGGCAGCCATCTGGCGGTGGTCGCGGTGGGCGCCGCCGACCGGCTCGTTGACGATCTTGTCGACCAGGCCGAGCGCCTTGAGGCGGTGCGCCGTGATGCCCAGCGCATCGGCCGCTTCCTGGGCCTTGTCGCTGGTCTTCCAGAGGATCGAGGCGCAGCCTTCGGGGCTGATCACCGAGTAGATCGAGTACTGCAGCATCACCAGCTGGTCGCCGACCGAGATCGCCAGCGCGCCGCCGGAGCCGCCCTCGCCGATGATCGTCACAATGATCGGCACCTCGAGCTGCGCCATCTCGAAGATGTTGCGGCCGATGGCCTCCGACTGGCCGCGCTCCTCGGCGTCGATGCCCGGGTAGGCGCCCGGCGTGTCGACGAAGGTGAAGACCGGCAGCTTGAATTTCTCGGCCGTCTTCATGAGCCTGAGCGCCTTGCGGTAGCCCTCGGGCTTGCTCATGCCGAAGTTGCGCGCGGTGCGCTCCTTGGTGTCGCGGCCCTTCTGGTGGCCCAGCACCATGCAGGGCGTGCCGTTGAAGCGCGCCAGGCCGCCAACGATCGACAGGTCGTCGGCGAAGTGGCGGTCGCCGTGCAGTTCGACGAAATCCGTGAAGATCTCGTTCACGTAGTCGAGCGTGTAGGGGCGCTCCGGATGCCGGGCGATCTTGGTGATCTGCCACGGCGTCAGGTCGCTGTAGATGTCCTTGGTGAGCTGCAGGCTCTTCTTGCCCAGCTGATCGATTTCTTCAGAGATGTCGACCGCCGATTCGGTCTGCACATAGCGCAGTTCTTCGATCTTGCTTTCGAGCTCGGCCACGGGCTGCTCGAAGTCGAGAAAGGTTCGTTTCGCCAACGTCTTCTCCTGTTTTTCAATATGCGACCGGTAGCGGGTCGAGCGATCGCCAAATATACCAAGTCGCGACGCTGCAATACGGCGCCCAGGCGACCGCCACCTCGCGGGCGTCGCTGCGGCTGACCGGATCGCCGGAAAAATAGTTCTGGCTGATACCGGTGATCAGGCCCGGATCGTCCAGCGGCAGCACGTTGGGCCGCATCAGGTGGAAGATCAGGAACATCTCGGCGGTCCAGCGTGAGATACCGCGGATCGCGACCAGTTCCGCGATGATCATCTCGTCGGACATGTTCTCCCAGGCGTTGACATGCACCGCGCCCGAGTCGAAATGGATCGCCAGGTCGACCAGGTATTCGACCTTGCGCACCGACAGGCCGGCGGCGCGCATGTCGTCGACCTTGAGCTTCAGCACGCTGGCCGGCGTCAGCTTGCGCGGCAGCTCGAGGAAGCGGCTCCACACCGTCTGCGCCGCCTTCACCGAGATCTGCTGGCCGACGATGCTGCGGGCGAGCGTCGTGAAGGCGTCGCCGCGGGACTCCAGGCGAACGTCGCCGAAGCGCGGAATCAGCCGCTTCATCACGCGGTCCTTTTTTGCGAGATGCCGGCAGGCCTCCTCCCAGTAGTCGGGCGTGAAGACCTGGACGATCGGCTCCTTGGCGGCGGACATGGGTCGGGCGGCGGCGCTCACTGCGCCGAGGTCCAGGTGGTGCCGCTCGCCGAGTCCTTCAGCACGATGCCCTGGGCCAGGAGTTCGCTGCGGATGCGGTCGGCCTCGGCGAAATCCTTCGCCGCCTTGGCCTCGGCGCGCTGCTGGATCAGGGCCTGGATGGTCGCGTCGTCGAGCGTGCTGCCGGCCTGCAGGAAGGCCTGCGGCTCGGATTGCAGCAGGTTCAGGCAACCGGCCAGGGCCTTCAGCAGGCCCGCGGACTCGCGCGACTGCGTGCGGTTGACTTCACCGGCCAGGTCGAACAGCACGGCTACCGCCTCGGGAGTGCCGAAGTCTTCGTCCATGGCCGCCTTGAAACGTGCGGCATGGGCGTTGTTCCAGTCGATCGCTACCGGCGCCGGCGGCACCAGGGCGAGCGCGTTGTAGAGCCGGCGCAGCGAATTGCGCGCGTCGTTCAGGTGCACGTCGCTGTAGTTGAGCGGGCTGCGATAGTGCGCCCGGACGACGAAGAAGCGGACGGTCTCGGCATCGAACTGCTTCAGCACGTCGCGGATCAGGAAGAAGTTGCCCAGGCTCTTGGACATCTTCTCGTCGTCGATGTTGATGAAGCCGTTGTGCATCCAGGTGCGGGCCAGCGGCTTGCCATTGGCGCCTTCGCTCTGGGCGATCTCGTTCTCGTGGTGCGGGAACTGCAGGTCGGCGCCGCCGCCATGGATGTCCAGCGTCGCGCCGAGCAACTGGCAGGCCATCGCCGAGCACTCGATGTGCCAGCCGGGCCGGCCCGGGCCGAATTCGCTCGCCCACTTCACCTCCTCGGGCTCGCTGGCCTTGGCGCTCTTCCAGAGCACCGGGTCGAGCGGGTCGTCCTTGCCGTCGAGCACCGCCACGCGCTCGCCGGCATGCAGCTCGTCGAGCGACTTGCCGCTCAGCTTGCCGTAGCCCGGGAACTTGCGCACCGCGAAATTGACATCGCCGTTGGGCGAGCGGTAGGCCAGGCCCTTGTGCTCGAGCGTGGAGATCATCGACAGCATCTGCGGAATGAACTCCGTGGCCCGCGGTTCGTGCGTAGGCCGTTCGATCCCGAGCGCGTCGGCATCCTCGTGCAGGGCGTCGATCATCCGATCGGTCAGGGCCCGGATGCTCTCGCCGTTCTCGACCGCCCGGCGGATGATCTTGTCGTCGATGTCGGTGATGTTGCGCACGTAGTCGACCGCCAGGCCCGAAGCCTTGAGCCAGCGCTGCACCACGTCGAAGGCGATCATCGAGCGCGCGTGGCCCAGGTGGCAGTAGTCGTAGACCGTCATGCCGCACACGTACATGCGCACCCTGCCGGGTTGCAGTGGGGAAAATTCCTCCAGTTCACGCGACAGCGTGTTGTAGATGCGAAGACTCATGAGGCTCGGAAACGTCGGTTCGCGCACGCACGGAAACGGGCGAACGATGGGGGTTTTTCAGGGGTGACGGGGGTGTGGCGACGGGCGGCTGGACATGCCCCCTCGGCTACAATGGCGCCCATTGTAAACGGCCACCGCCGGAAGTTTTCCGCGTGTTTACGAGGCCCGTCTCCTCTCACTCCCGAGGCTCCATGCAGCACGCCGCCTTCTCCCCCCTCCCCGTCTCCCGCAGCTTCCGAGCCATCGCGGCGCTCCTGTTCGCCCTGCTGGCCGGAGCCGTCCACGCCGACGACTATTCCGACGTCAACACCCTGCTGCGCCAGGGCAAGGCCGACCAGGCGCTGGCCAAGGCCGACGCCTACATCGCCGGCAAGCCGCGCGACCCGCAGATGCGATTCCTGCGCGGCGTGATCCTGACCGAGCAAGGCAAGCAGGCCGACGCGGTCGAGGTCTTCACGGCCCTGACCCAGGACTTCCCCGAACTGCCCGAGCCCTACAACAACCTGGCCGCGCTCTACGCGGCGCAGAGCCAGTTCGACAAGGCCCGCGCCGCGCTCGAGATGGCGATCAAGCTCAACCCCGACTACGCGACCGCGCACGAGAACCTCGGCGACGTGTATGCGCGGCTGGCGGCCCAGTCCTACGCCCGGGCGCTGAAGCTGGAGGCCGGCAACACGACCGTGCCGCCGAAGCTCGCGCTGGTGCGCCAGATGTTCGGCGTGCCGGCCTCGGACGCCCTGCCGCCGGCAACCCCGCCGGTGCGCAAGCCGGTGCGCAACTGACCCCTTTCCAGAACGCGCTGCGGCGCACGCACACGAAAGCGATCCACCCGTGATTCCTCAAGTCCTTTCGCGCCGCCGGGCCCTCGCTCTGGCCGCCACGCTGGCCCTGGCCGCCACCGCTGCGCCCAGCTGGGCCCAGAGCGCGCCGCGTGTCAAGCTCGCCACCTCGGCCGGCGACATCGTGGTCGAGCTGGCGCCCGAAAAGGCACCCAAGACGGTCGACAATTTCCTGCAGTACGTCAAGGACAAGCAGTACGACGGCACGGTGTTCCACCGCGTCATCGACGGCTTCATGATCCAGGGCGGCGGCTTCACGCCCGACCTGAAGCAGAAGCCGACCCGCGCGCCGATCCCGCTCGAGGCCAAGAACGGCCTCAAGAACGACAAGTACACGATCGCCATGGCGCGCACCTCCGACCCGAACTCGGCCACCGCGCAGTTCTTCATCAACGTGAAGGACAACGCCATGCTCGACGCCCCCAACCCCGACGGCTACGGCTACACGGTGTTCGGCAAGGTGGTCTCGGGCACCGAGGTGGTCGACAAGATCCGCGCCGCACGCACCGGCAACAAGGGCGGCATGCAGGACGTGCCGGTCGAAACCATCACCATCCAGTCCGCCACCCTGGCGAAATAAGCAAAGGAACACTGCCATGAGCAACCCGCAAGTCGAACTGCACATCAAGGACAAGGGCGTCATCACGCTCGAACTCGATCAGGACAAGGCCCCCAAGACGGTCGCCAACTTCCTCGAGTACGTGAACAAGGGCCACTACGACAACACCGTGTTCCACCGCGTGATCCCCGGCTTCATGGTGCAGGGCGGCGGCTTCGAGCCCGGCATGACCCAGAAGCCGACCGGCGCCGAGATCCAGAACGAAGCCAACAACGGCCTCAAGAACGACAACTACACGGTCGCCATGGCGCGCACCAACGCGCCCCACTCGGCCACTGCGCAGTTCTTCATCAACGTCGCCGACAACGGCTTCCTGAACCACACGGCACCTTCGGCCCAGGGCTGGGGCTATGCGGTGTTCGGCAAGGTGATCGGCGGCAAGGAAGTGGTCGACGGCATCAAGGCCGTCAAGACCGGCCGCAAGGGCTTCCACGACGACGTGCCGCTCGAGGACGTCGTGATCGAGAAGGCCGTCGTCAAGGCCTGACGGCATGACCCCCACGCTCGTCACTTCGTGTACTCGCTGCCCCCCGAGGGGGCCGAGTCCGCCTTGGGGCGGCCCTGCGGCGGACTGACCTTCCATGGCGGCATTCGCCGAGATCGTCGCGCCGCCCGGCTGGCGCACGGTCGACCTGATCTCCGACCTGCACCTGCAGGCGTCGGAGCCGGCCACGGTGGCCGCCTGGCAGGGCTACCTCGAGACCACCCCGGCGGATGCCGTCTTCATCCTCGGCGACCTGTTCGAGGTCTGGGTCGGCGACGACGCCGCCGCCCTGCCCGGCTTCGAGGCGCAATGCGCCGACCTGCTGCGGGCGGCGTCCGCGCGCCGGCCGGTCTTCTTCATGCACGGCAACCGCGACTTCCTGGTCGGTGCGGACTTCGCGGCGCGCTGCGGCATGACGCTGGTCGCCGACCCGACCGTGCTGGTGCTGCACGGAGAGCGCTGGCTGCTGAGCCACGGCGACGCGCTGTGCCTCGAAGACACCGAGTACCTGCGCTTTCGTGCCCAGGTGCGCACCCCCGAATGGCAGCGGGCGCTGCTGGCCCGTCCGCTCGAGGAGCGCCGCACGCTCGCGCGTTCGGTGCGGGCCCAGAGCGAAGACCGCAAGCGCAGCCCGGACATGGTGTGGGCCGATGTCGACGCCGACGCCGCACGCGACTGGCTGCGGCAGGCCGGCGCCCACACGCTGGTGCACGGCCACACCCACCGGCCGGCGATCCACGACCTCGGGCAAGGCCTGCGCCGGATCGTTCTGAGCGACTGGGACGTCGCCGCGCATCCGCCGCGCGCCCAGCTGCTGTGCCTGTCGAGCGCAGGCGCCCAGCGCGTCGACCTGCGCTGATGTTCGGCTGGCTGCGCAGGCTGCGCGCGCCCCCCACGATCCCGGATGCGGCCTGGCAGGCCACACTGACGCGCTACCGCTTCCTGACCGAACGCCCGGCCGCCGAACAAGTCCGCTTGCGTACGCTCGCGGCCGAGTTCCTGCGCGACAAGGAATTCCACGGTGCGCACGGCTTCGTGATCACCGACGAAGTGGCGCTGGCGATCGCCGCCCAGGCCGTGCTGCCGGTGCTCAACCTGAAGGGCGGCCTGCGCTGGTACGACGATTTCGTCGGTATCGTGGTGCACCCGTCCGAGGTGGTTGCGCACCGCACGACCACCGACGCCACGGGCGTGGTCCACCAATACGACGAGATCGTCGCCGGCGAGGCGATGGACCGCGGCCCGGTGATGCTGAGCTGGCAGGACGTGCTGGCCAGCAGCATCACGCGCGCGGAGGGCTACAACGTCGTGATCCACGAGTTCGCCCACAAGATCGACATGGCGCAAGGTGCGGCCGACGGCTGCCCGCCGCTGCCGCCGGGCTTCCTCGGCACGCACAGCGCGAAGGAGGCGCGCGCCGCCTGGTTCGGGGTGCTCCAGCCGGCCTACGAGGCTCTGCGCGAGAAAGCCATCATGGCCGAGCGCTTCGACGGCGAAGCGCCCTGGCTGGACCCCTATGGCGCCCAATCGCCGGCCGAATTCTTCGCCGTCGCCTGCGAGGCCTACTTCGTGAACCGCTCGGCGCTGCAGGCCGAGTTCGGCCCGCTGGCGGCGCTGTTCGACGCCTTCTTCAGCGCAGCGCAAAGCCGCTGAGCACGGTCGCCCCGCGGCGACCGCCCCCTCACTTGCGCAGCAGCGCCTTGAGCGCGTTCTGCAGCCGCCTGGCGGAGCTCGCGTCGTGGCTGGCGGCCAGCACCTTGCTCGCATCCTGGCCCCAGGTCTGCTCCGGCGTCAGGTCGCCGCGCCGGGTCAAGAGCTTGAGCTGCAGGGCGCGACGGGCCTCGATCTGGTCGGCCGGCGTCGGCACCTCGGCCGCCATCTCGAGCCGCAGCAGCGCCTCGGCAGCATCGGCGGGCTGCGCCGAAGGTGCCGAGCCGATGGCCTGCGACCAGCTGCTGCGCACCGCCGGCGTCACCGCGCGGCCCAGTTCCTGGACGCTGGGCAGTTGTGCGGCGTCGCGCTTCTCCCAGGCCCCGAGCACCTGCGTGAGCGCCTCGCCATGGGCCTGCGACGCCAGCTTGCGCAGCGCGAACTCGGCCCGTTCGAGCGCTTCGCGCTGGGCCCGGAAAGCCGCGTCGCCGAGGCGCGGGCCACGGTCCTCGCGCGGTGGGCGGTCGCCGAATCGGCCACCCGCCGGGCCGCCGCGCTCACCCGGACGCGCCGGACGGTCGCCGGATCGAGCGCCGGGGCCGCCCGGTCCGCGGGCATCTCGACGCTCGCCGAACTTGCCACCCCGCCCTGCGGGCACGGCGTCGGCCTTGCGGTTGCCGGGGCGGTCGTCGCCRCGCACCGCGATCACCGGCTTGGGGGCCGGCTTCGGCGCTGCCGCGGGCGCCGCGGCCTCGGCATCGGAGCGGGCCGAGGGATC
>NZ_JBFUCJ010000092.1:0-30269 GCF_056405295.1 Variovorax sp. P1_H2
CGCGACGCATGAAACCGGCACAACCGAGGCGGGAGACACCGCGGAACTGGCTTTGCCAGGCCGCTGGTGTCGCCCCCTTGAGGGGGTACTCGGCTACACGAAGTGAGCCGATACGGGGGTGGGTTTTCATCTCAATCCAGCCGGATGCTGTTCTTCTTGATGATGTCGCCGAAGCGCTTGTATTCGGCCGCATGAAAGGCCGCGAACCGGGCCTGCGTCATCGGCGTGATCTCGGCGCCGATGGCCTCGAGGCGCGCCTGGGTCTCGGGCATCGCCAGCACCTGGTTGACGGCGTCGTGCACCTTCTCCTGCACCGCCTTCGGCGTCGAGGCCGGCATGTAGATGCCGTACCAGGCGCTCATCTCCACGCCCGGCACACCGGCCTCCGCCAGGGTCGGCACGTCGGGCAGTTGCGGGTTGCGCGTGGCTGCGGTCACGGCCAGGGGGCGGATCTTGTTGTTCCTGATCTGCCCGATCACCGAGGGCAGGGTGTCGAAGCTGAGCTGCACCTGGCCGCCGATCAGGTCGATCAGGGCCGGCCCGCTGCCCTTGTAGGGCACATGCGTGATGTCGATCCGGGTCGCGTCCTTGAACATCTCGGCCGCGATGTGCTGGGTGCTGCCGGCGCCGCTGGTGGCGTAGTTGAGCTTGCCGGGCTCCTTCTTCGCGAGCTGCACCAGGGCCGCCACCGACTCGGCCGGCAGCGTGTTGCTCACCACGAGCACGTTGGGGACGGCACCGACGAAGGCCACCGGCACCAGGTCGCGGTTGTTGTCGTAGCCGAGCTTGATCAGGTGCGGCGCGATCGCGTGGGCGGTGACCACGCCCATCACCATGGTGTGGCCGTCGGTGGCCTTGGCGGTGGCGTCCGCGGCCAGCGTGTTCGAGACGCCCGGCCGGTTCTCGACCACCATCGGCTGCTTCAACAGCGGGCCCAGCCGATCGGCCACGGCGCGGGCCATGGCGTCGGTGCCGCCACCGGGCGCCGAGCCGACCAGGATCCTGACCGAGCGGGTCGGCCAATCCTCTGCCTGGGCAAGGCCGGCCGTCCAGGCGAGCGCGAGTGCCGCCGTCGCCGCGGCGAGTTGTCGTTTCATTCGCGTGTCTCCAATTTGTGTTTCGAACCGATGCCGGATGGTAGGAACGCAATTGATCGCCGTAAACTAAAAACTCGTGATCAATCAATAACCAGGGGTGATCAATCATGGGTTCGCTGGATCGCCAGCAGAGCACGCCGCAGCTGCTCAACCGGCTGCGCATGCGGCAGATTGCGCTGATCCTCGCGATCGACGAGATGCGCACCTTGAGGGCGGCCGCGCTTCAGCTCGGCATGACGCAGCCGGCGGCCACCAAGATGCTGCAGGAGCTCGAAAGCGCACTGGGCCAGCCGCTGTTCGAGCGCGTCGGCCGCGGCCTGCGGCTCAACGACGCCGGCGTTCGCGTGACCGGCTACTTCCGCGGCATCCGCGGCAGCATGGAAGCGCTGAACCGCGAGCTGGGCGAACTGCGGCTGGGCAGCGCGGGCAAGTTCTCGGTCGGCAGCATCATGGCGGCGTCGCCGGGGCGCCTGTCCGAAGCGCTGCTGGGACTCAAGGCGCTGTTTCCGCTGCTGGCCATCGAGATCGCGGTCGACACCAGCGACCGGCTGCTGGCGCAACTGCGCGAAGGCGTGCTCGAGGTCGTCATCGGCCGCCGGGTCGGACTGCCGCAGTTCGAGTACAGCTTCACGCCGATCGAGGACGAGGGCCTTTCGGTGGTGGTGGGCAACGACCATCCGCTGGCGCGCCGGCGGCGGGTCGAGTTCGCGTCGCTGCTGGCCTATCCGTGGATCCTGCAGCCGCCCGGCAGCCCGATGCGCGACGTCATCGAGAACGAGTTCCGCGATCACGACGCGACGCTGCCGCAAGGACTGATCGAGACCGGATCGATCCTGACGACCATCAACCTGATCCGACGCTCGGAGCTGGTGGCGGTGATCCCCGAGGCGGTGGCGCGGCGCGACGCCGATCACGGCGTGCTGCGCATCGTGCCCTACCGCATCCGCCAGAAGCTGCCCGCTTACGGCAGCCTGGTGCGCAAGGACTGGCCCTTGAGCCGGCCGGCGCAGCGTTTTCTCGAACTGCTGCATCGGGCGGCCTGACACCTGGGTGGACGGGCGTTTCCAGCGATTGCGCAGGCGGCGCGACCTGCGTAGCCTGTCTGAAACTCAACGTCTGCCAAGGAGCATGCATGTTCAGGATCACGATCGGAATGCTGCTGTGCCTGCTGGCCGGGTGTTCCGGCACGCCGCCGCCTCGCCAGTTCTCGATCTGCTCGACGCAGCCCGGCAGCTTCGAATGCCAGGTCCAGCGCTATGCGAATGCGGGCAATTGAGAGCCTCAGGGCCGCGCGGCGGCCGCCACGCCATACAGGACCAGTGCCGCCACGACCACGGCGGTGAAGCCGATGTGGATCGCGAGCAAGGTGGCCAGCACCGCCGCGGTGACGGAGGCGCAGCCGTTGATGCCCCAGGCCCAGGGAATGAGCCGGGCATCGGCTGCCTCCACCCGGGCCAGGCCCAAGGGAAAGGGCATGCCCATGAAGAACGCCAGCGGGGCGATGAGGGCCGCCGTGATCAGGATCCGCGCCGCATCGGGCAAGCCCATCGCGCGCTGGAAGAGCCAGGGCAGAAGGAGCAGGCCGAGCGCCGCCGACACGGCAATGGCGCCCACCGCCGCCGCCACCGGGAACCCCCTCAGTCGACCGGACACACGGCTGCCGATGCCGGCGAAGAGCAGGAACGCGAACAGCACGACGGCGATCGCATACAGCGGATGGCTCAGGAACAGGACGAACTTCTGGATGAACGCGATCTCGATGAACATGAAGCCGAAGCCGATCGCGAGGAAGTAAGCCAGCACGCGCCCACGCGATACGGTGCCCGATACTGCCCCGCCGTGCCGCGCGACCCACGCCAAGGGCAGGCCGATCAGCAGCAGGCTCGCGACCACCGCCTGCAGCAGCGTGGCCACCAGCACCGGATAACCCCATTCGAGCAGCGGCAGCCCGCCCTGCCCCTTGAGCGACAGGAGCTCCGGCAGCGAACGCCACTTGAAGAAGTGGAAGAAGTGCGGTTTGTCGTCGGTGGCCGGTTCGATATGGAACTTGTAGTGCGCCATGAATTCGTCGCGCCCCGGACCGAGCAGCGCCTGCGCGCCGTCGAAAAGGTCCGGGCCTTCGACCACGTTGAAGCGATTCGCTTCGTCCCGCCGCATGCCGGGGTAGAAGGCCACATCGAAGGAGCGGGCGACGCAGAAGCCCTTGATCGCGGCGATGTCCTCGGGGGTGAACGCGCCGTTCTTGACCAGCAGCGTGCTGGTCTTCCAGCTTCGTATCAGCGCCAGCCGCGATCCGGGGTCGGCGATGCCCGATCGCTGCAGCGCCACCACCGCGGCGGCGAAGAGCTTGAGCGCATCGCGCGGCGGCAGCGTGACCCAGCGCGTGACCGCCAGCAGGCCGCCGGGCTCCAGGTGGCGCAGGTCGTCCTGAACGGCCTCGACCGTGTAGAGATAGTTCTCGGCCAGCGCGTAGAGGCCGGCCGAGGAGGCGCTGAAGGAATCGAGCAGCGCCACCTGGATAAGGTCGTAGCGGTCCCGGCTGGCCGCAATGAAGCCGCGCGCCTCGGCCACGTGCACGCGCGCCATCGGTCCGTAGACGCCGCCCGCCGCGGCTGCGAACCGGCCCTGCACCAGTTCGACGAGCTGGGGATTCAACTCCACCGCATCGATGCGGCGCGCGCCGTGATAGTGCGCCTGCAGCACGTCCGCCCCGGCGCCGGAGCCCAGCACCAGCACGTGCGGCTGGCGCAGCAGGTGATAGGGCAGCGCCGAGCTGATCTGGTCCAGGTGCGCCAGGCTGTCGCGCCGGCCGTCGAAGCGGGTCAGCGCGTTGAGTCCTTCGCCGTCGGTGAAGACGCCCCATTGCGGCGGCGGCTCGGTCGACGCGCTGAGGCTCAGGCCCGGCGCGTGGCGCAGCGGAATGCGCGGGCTCTCTACGACGCTGACCAGGCCCAGGGGGCTCGATCGCTGCGCCACCACCCGGGCGCCGGGGATGCGCAAGGTCTGCGACAGCTCCTTGTAGGGCGACATGACGGGCGCCAGCCACGCTGCGGGCAGCAGCAGGAGCCCTCCGGCCATCGCGATCGGCAAGAGCGCCGGCCAGCGCCGGCGCCCACCACATTCGATCCACCCCACCGCCGCCGCGACGCATCCCAGCGCGCCGATCACTTGCAATGCGTCGGCGGGCGACAGCACGAAGAGCAGCGCGACGATTCCCAGGCTGCCCGCGCCTGCACCGAGGATGTCGACGCTGTAGATGCGCGAGACCTCGCCGCGAAAGCGTGACAGGGCCATGCACACGCAGGCGCCGGCGCACATGAAGGGCAGCAGGAGCAGCAGGTAGACGGCCAGCAGGTAGGCCGGCTGGCGCGGGTCCCAGAGGATTTCGAGCGGATTGAACGGCACGCGCTGGGCCAACGCGAAGCAGCCGATCGCAGTGAGCCCGAAAGCCGCGGCGGCCGCGCAGAACAGCGGCGCGAATCGCTGCTGCACCGCGCGCTGCGCCAGGGTCAGCAACGCGCCGCTGGCACCCCAGCCGAGCAGCGCGAGGCTGATGATCATGTAGGCGAAGTGGTGCCACAGGATGATCGAGAACAGCCGCATCAGCAGGATCTCGTAGGCCAGCGCCGCGGCCGAGACCAGGGCAACGGCGATCAGTGGCGCGGCGGCCATCGACGCTCCGGGCTCAGCGCTTGCCGGTCAGCGGAACGAAGGCCACCGGCAGGATCTGCCGCGTCGACACCGTGCCATCGGGGCTTTTCTCGATCAGCATCAATTGCTGGACCATGAACGGTGCGCCCACCGGAATCACCATCCGGCCGCCGGGTTTGAGCTGGCGGATGAGCGGCGGCGGGATGTGGCTGGCCGCCGCGGTCACGAGGATGGCGTCGTAGGGCGCATGTTCCTCCCAGCCGTCGTAGCCGTCGCCCAGGCGCACCTGGACATTGCCGTAGCCCAGTTTCTGCAGTCGTTGCGTGGCCTGGAGCCCCAGCGGCTCGATGATCTCGATGGTGTAGACCGCGCGGGCCAGCTGCGACATCACGGCCGCCTGATAGCCCGAGCCGGTCCCGATCTCGAGCACCTTGTCGCCCGGCTGCGCCTTGGCCAAATCGGTCATCAGCGCCACGATGTAGGGCTGCGAGATGGTCTGCCCATGGCCGATCGGCACCGGCCGGTTCGCGTACGCGACATCGACCTGGTCGACGGGCACGAATTCGTGCCGCGGCACCTTGTCCATGGCCGCCATCACGCGCGCGTCGAAGGCGGGCCTGCCGGTCTCGGCGCGGGTCTGGCGAGCCAGCGCCGCGATCTCCTCCGTCATCCGCCGGCGCTCGGATGCGAAGTCTGGGGTGGCCGCGGCAAGGGCTCCCGTCGTGGCCAGGAGAAGCGCCGCCGCCATTGCACGGACCATGGGCGTGACCATTGTTCGGCGATCATGGCCGAGCACGAAACCGCGGTCCAGTGCGGCCTGCAAGGCCATGGTCGCGAAGAGGGCGAAGCGACTCGCTCAAGAACCGCGCCGTTTGACGTACGCCACGAGTGCCACGAACGGCATGGTGGCTACCGGACCACGTAGTACGCAGAGAATTCGCCGGTGCTGTGCGTGCAGCGCTGAAAGCCGGCGCGAAGAAGCCAGCCTTCGAACCTTGGACTCGCGATGTTCTCGAGGTAGAGCACGCGTGCTTGCAGGCCGTCGCTTCCATCCAGGAAGCGCTTGACCAGCCTCGCGAAGTACCCTTGGCTTCTCGCGTCCTCGGACATGTGGATGTGGGCCAGGCAGAGGGCGGGCTCTCCGGGCGTGGAGGCCTTGAACCACGAATAGCGCATGTACGCCTGGAGCGCGCGGCTCGTGTACCAGCGCGAGACGACGCCGTGCGATCGGGGAATGCCGGCCTCGAACCGTGCGAGCCACGCGAAGCAGAGGTCCAACTCGGCCTCAAGTTTGGTCGTGCAGTCCATGAGCCCATCGTAGCGGGCGTCGAAGGGCATCTATTGCGCCGCAGCAACAGTGGCGCCGTTGGAAAGCGGTTTCTCGTCCGAGGACTTTCCCCAACCGCAAATGCCCGCTTGCGTCTCATTGGCGCCAAGCCAATGACCCCGTTCCCTCAGGGCTTCGCCTTCTTCGAAGGTTTCGGCTTGCCGGAACTGTTGAGGGCGACCGCTTGGCGAACGAGCGCGCTGAAGGCGGACGCGTCGACTTCTTCTCCCTCGTGGATGTCGATCGCGCGGCGTACGTTTCCGTCGAGACTCGCGTTGAACAGGCGGGCCGGATCCTTCAGGGACGCGCCCTTGGCGAAGGTGAGCTTCACCTTGTCCTTGTAGGATTCACCCGTGCAGAGGATGCCGTCGTGCGACCAGACCGGAGTGCCCATCCACTTCCACTCCTCGACGACGTCCGGGGCTGCTTCCTTGATGAGCTTGCGCATTCTGCCAAGGGTTTCCCCGCGCCAGTCCCCGAGTTCGGCGATTCTTCTCGAGATGAGCGCCGATGCCGACTGGCCTTGGCTCGCGTCCGACTTGTTCATGGTCTCATTCTAGAAGTCCCAGATATATTTCATCCGCAAGACAATGGAGGATCGTCACGTGAGGCTTCGGAGCAGTCTGAAGGCGCTGCAAGTGGATCGTCGCAATTTCATTCGGATGACTGGGGGCGGCTTCGTCGTCGCCGCAACGGCCGCGAGCACGGGCTGCAGCCAACAGATGCCGGCCGCGGCCATCGCGCCGTGGAAGGGGCCGGGGCAGGAAGCGGACGTCCGGCGCTGGATCCTGGGCTACGCCATCCTGGCACCGCATTCCCACAACCTGCAGTCCTGGCTGGTGGACCTGGGCACGCCGGACGAGATCCTGCTGCGCTGCGACCTCGGCCGGCTGCTGCCCGAGACCGACCCGTTCTCGCGCCAGATCATGATGAGCCACGGAACCTTCCTGGAACTGCTGGACATCGCCGCGCGCGAGCGCGGACTGCGCGCCGAGACCACGCTGTTTCCCGAGGGCGCATTCGGGCCGGACAAGCTCGACCAGCGCCCCGTGGCGCGCATCCGGCTGGTGCCCGACCCGACCGTGACGAAGGATCCGCTGTTTGGCCGAATCCTTGAGCGCCACACCAACCGCAACGTCTACGACATCGAGAGACTGGTGCCGGCCGTCGCCAGGGCCGCCATGGCCGAGGCGGTGAAGCCGTATCCGTTGCGCTTCGGCTTCGCCGGAACGGAGCGGCCCGAGGTGTTGAAGCGGCATCGCGCCATTGCCGCCGAGGCTTGGCGCATCGAGTTGACGACGCCGCGCACGATCCTGGAGTCGTACAAGGTGCTCAGGGTCGGCGCCGCCGAGATCGAGAAGTACCGCGACGGGCTGACCGTGCTGGACCCGATGGTCGTGTTGCTGAACCGTGTCGGCCTGTTCGACCGCGGCAAGGCACCGGCGCCCGATGACTACGCCACCACCAGCCAGATCAAGGATTTCGACAGGAAGATCGAATCGACGCCGGGCTTCCTGTGGATGGTGACCGACGACAACGACCGCGTGAGTCAGGTCAATGCGGGACGCGCCTACGTGCGGGTTCAGCTTGCCGCCACCGCGCATGGGCTGGCCGTGCAGCCGCTGCAGCAGGCCTTGCAGGAGTACCCGGAGCAGGCCCGGCCGCATGCCGACATCCGGCGCCTTCTCAACCTGTCGCAGCCCGCCCAGACCGTGCAGATGTGGGCGCGCGTGGGCTATGCGCCGGCGGTCGAACCGGCGCCACGCCGCGGCGTGGCGGCGCAACTCGTGCGGGCGTGATCGATCGCGGCGTCCTCAAGCGACGAAGCGGGACGGCCGGAACGCAGCCGGGTCGAAGGCGCATGCTTCCCCGGTCATCATGGAGGCCAGCAGGGAGGCGGTGCCGGGGCCGGTGCTGAAGCCGATGTGTTGATGGCCGAACGCGAGCCACAGGCCGGGATGTCGAGGGCATTCGCCGATGATCGGCCGGCTGTCCGGAAGCGTGGGCCGGCTTCCGAGCCAGGCGTCGGCTTCGAGCCGCTGGTCCAGCGGAAATGCTTCCCGCGCGGATCGCTCGGCGAGTTCGAGCTGGATCAGGTCCTTGGGCGCATCGCGCGCGGCGAGCTGCACGCCGGTCGACAGACGGAGCCCTTGCTCCATGGGTGAAAGCACATACCCGCCGGCCGTGTCGTAGATCGGTCGACCGAGCGAGGCGCTGCCCGCCGCGCGATAGTGCATGTGGTAGCCCCGCTCGAACGCCATGGGCACCGACAGGCCGAGCACCTTCTTGGCAAATTCCTGGGTCCATGGGCCCAGCGCGAGCACGACCCGGGAACTGTCGTGCACTGTGCCGCTCTCCTCGGCAATCTGCCAGGCCTCATTCCCGGCCGACCGGCGAAGTCCGCCGATGAGCGCCTGCCTGATCCGTCCTCCGCGCGAGACGAACAGCTTCGCGTACGCCTCCACCACCCGGCCCGGACTGTCCACGGAGGCCGTGTCCTTGATCCAGAGCGCGCGGGGAAAGATGGGCTTCAGATCGGGCTCGAGATCCGAAAGCTCTGCCGCATCGAGGACCTGTGTCGAGATGCCGTACTGGTCGAAGGTGTCGCGGGAAAGCCTGCTGCCGGCGAAGCCTGGTTCGCTTCGGTAGAGAAACAGCCAGCCGTTGGCGCGCCATCGATGCGTGGCGCCCGCCTCGGCCAGCAAGCGTTGATGTTCCCTGGCGGAAAGCCGGATCAATGCGTCGAGGGCGGCGACGGTCTGCTGGAAGATGCTCGGGCGCGCCCGGTAAAGAAAGCCCAGCGCCCAAGGCAGGTTCCTTGCCAGGAACAGGGGGTCGAAGCGGAACTGCGGCGACTTGTTCTTCAGCAGCTTCGGCAGGGACGCCCACAGCCCGGGGTTGTTGAAGGGCATCAGCGAGCTGCGCGCGATCACTCCGGCATTGCCGTACGAGGTTTCGCGACCTGGCGCCACGCGATCGAAGATCGTCACGTCGAAACCTCGCCGCTGCAGCTCGAGAGCGCAAGACACGCCGACGATTCCGGCGCCCAGAACGGCAACAGTGTTCTTCATCCGAGCAATCGATCCGTTCAACGGGGGTCAAACGAAGGTGATGCCTTGCGCCAAGGGGAGTTCCTTGGAGAAGTTGATGGTGTTCGTGGTGCGACGCATGTACTGCTTCCAGGAATCGGAGCCGCTCTCGCGATCACCGCCGGTTTCTTTCTCGCCGCCGAAGGCGCCGCCAATTTCGGCACCGCTCGGACCGATGTTGACGTTGGCCATCCCGCAATCCGAACCGGCCGCGGAGATGAAGGACTCGACCTCACGCATGTCGTTCGAGAAGATGCACGAGGACAAGCCCTGCGGCACGTCATTGTGCACGTCGATCGCCTGCTCGAAGTCGTCGTAGGTGAGCACATAGAGCAAGGGCGCAAAGGTCTCCTGACGCACGATGGCGGTTTGCTCGGGCATCTCGACAATGGCCGGGTGCACGTAGAAGCCCTTCGGGAACTCCTTCTCGAGCGCTCGTTCGCCACCGATCAACACCTTTCCGCCTTGTTCCCTGGCGGCCGCGATCGACTTCTGCAGCGCGTGGTAGGCGTCCTCGTCGATCAGCGGACCGACCAGGGTGCCGGAGGTCAGCGGATTTCCGATCCGAAGCGTCGCGTAGGCCTTCAGCAAATTCTGCAGGAGTGCGTCCTTGACCGAGCGATGCACGATCAGCCGGCGCAGAGAGGTGCAACGCTGACCTGCAGTGCCGACGGCAGCGAACAGGATGGCGCGCAGCGCCATGTCGAGATCCGCCGCGGGCGTGACGACCATGGCGTTGTTGCCGCCCAGTTCCAGGATGCGCTTGCCGAATCGGCTGGCGATCTTGGGACCGACTGCACAACCCATGCGCGTGGAGCCGGTCGCCGAGACGAGCGGAATCAACGGGCTTTCGACCAGGGCTTCGGCCAGCGGCGCCCCACCGATGACGATCTGTGCCAGGCCTTCGGGGGCCTTGTTGCCGAAGCGGGCGATCGCACGCTCGAGGGCCTTGAAGGTGGCGAGGCCCGACAGCGGAGCCTTCTCCGACGGCTTGAAGATCACCGGGTCGCCGCACACCAGCGCGAGCGCCGCATTCCAGGCAAACACCGCGCTCGGGAAGTTGAACGCCGTGATGATGGCGACCGGGCCCAGCGGGTGGTATTGCTCCATGATCCGGTGGCCGGGCCGTTCCGACACGATGGTCTTGCCGCACAGCTGCCGGGACTGGCCCAGCGCGAATTCGCAGATGTCTACACCTTCCTGGACCTCGCCCAGGCCTTCTTCGAGGATCTTCCCGACTTCGATCGAGACGAGGTAGCCGATATCGTGCTTGGCCTGGCGCAGCTCCTCGCCCCACAGGCGCACCAGCTCGCCGCGCACGGGGGCCGGCACGTTGCGCCACTGGAGGAAAGCGGCCTTCGAGCTGGCGATGATCTCGCTCATCCGGGAGGGGGGCGTCTCGTGCAGGCGGGCCAGTTCGGCGCCGTCGACGGGGGAGCGCACGGCCAGCGAACCCCCTTGAACTTCGTTGGGCTCGATGCCGCAGCGCTGGAAGACGGACAGCAGCTTGCTCATGGTAATTCCTTGATGTGTCGGCGCGTCCCGGTCGCGCCCAGCGGGTTAGATGTAGGCGACGTCCTCGGGCTGCAGCGCCAGCGGATCGAGGCCCTTCCTGGTGAGCCACGAATAGACGGGCGGCACTCGCTCGGCGAGCGATTCGACGCGGATGTCCATGAGGCACGGGCCATCGTATTCGAAGGCTTCATCCAGCGCGGCGATCAGCTCGTCGGGCGTCGTGACGGTCCAGGCCTTGATGTCGAAGGCCTCCGCGATGGCCTGGCCGCGTGGCGGCAGGAAATCGACGCCGAAGCATTCGTCATGGCCCTTGAGGCGGTGGAGTCCCTTGATCCAGCCGAAGCAGCCGTTGTTGAACAGCATCAGCAGCGCGGGGACCTTCTTGCGCACCAGCGTCTCGAGCTCGCCCACGGCCATGTTGAAAGAGCCGTCGCCGAACATGCCGATCGGCCGCCGGTTCTTGTCGGCGTACCAGGCACCGACCACCGCCGGGATGGCCGAACCCAGCCCGCCGAAGGCGCGTGGAATCACGAAACGGGTGCGGCGATCGCCGATCCGCAGGAACCGGGTCATGTAGGGCGTGGGCGTCCCGGCGTCGGAGAGGATGTGGACGGCCTTGCCGTACTGCTCCAGGCGTTTGTTGAATTCGCGTACGACGCGTTCGGGCCGCAGCGGCACGTCGTCGAGGGACAGCACCGATTCGGCGTGCGCCCAGAAATTCGAACGGTACGCGTTGAGATGGTCGACCCACGCCTGGTGCTTCGATGTGTCGAAGTCGACCGGGGTTTCCTTCAGCAGCTGCTGCAGCACCAGCTGGGCGTCGCCGGCGATCGACAGCAGGTTCTCGTAGTTGTTCGCGAGACGCTCGGGATCGATGTCGATCTGCACCACGCGCTTGTTCAGCGTCGACTTCGGGAAGGTCCAGCCCACCGTGACCACGGAGCCCATCCGCGAGCCGACGAAGACCACCAGGTCGGACTCCTCGAGGGCGCGGTTGGCGTGCGGGTGGAAGCCGTTGTCGCCGATGACGCCGATGGCCAGGACATGGTCGTCCGGCAAGGCGCCTTGCCCGGTGATGGTGTTGACGACCGGGACGTTCAATCGAGTCGCGACATCGGTCAGCGCGCTGCCGGCGCAGGAGCGGTTGACCCCGCCGCCGGCGACAAACAGCGGCTTGCGCGCGGCCTTCAGCAGGCCGAGCAGTGCGTCCAGCTTGCCGGGCGCCGGTGCCATCGGAAATGCGGGAAAGGTCCTGCATTCGGGTTMGGCGTGCAACGAGATGGTGTCCGGATCGATGTCGGCGAGCAGCATGTCCTCGGGGATCTGCAGGTGAACCGCGCCGGGTGTGCCGGAGCAAGCGACTCGGAATGCGCGCCGGATGATCTCGGGCAGCTTGTCGGCCGACTTGATCTGCACCGACATCTTCGTCACCGGCTCGAACAGCTTCGCGCAATCGAGCTCGGTGATCATGCCGCGGCCTTCACCGGGCAGCGGGAGGTCGATCGTCAGGAGAATGACGGGCACCGAGGAAGCGTTCGACTCGGCGACGGGGGGCAGCGAATACATCGCGCCGGCTCCCGACGGACATTCGAAGATGCCCGGCTTGTCGGTAAGACGCGCATACGCGTCGGCCATGTAGCCCGCCGAGCGCTCGTCGCGCGCCATCACGTGCTCGATATCGCCCGCGCGGCGCGCAAGCGCCTCATAGAACGGGACGTTGGTGTCCCCGGGGACGCCGAAAAGGACGTCGACGCCGTAGTTGATCAACATTTGCACGAGCACGTCTGCACCACGCATGGAAAGCTCCGATTTCAGATTGACGAAAGGGGGGCGGCCGCCGGCCCGGTGCCGGCGTCGCCGTGATGGATCAGGCGTGCGCGAGCTCGCCGTTGGCCGCGGTGGCAGACGACGTCACGCCGAGGCCCTTGTAGTAGTGCCCGACCTTGGTCGCGAGGAACTGTTCGAGAGGGGCCTGCTCCTGACCGACGAAGCCGCTCGCCGGAAGCTTTCCCTGCTGCAGCAACTCGAACACGCCCACGACGCCGGCGGCGGTGGTGAGCTCGATCGCCGTGCGGTCCTTTCCGCGCAGCGGAGCACCGAACACGCGTCCGACGCGCGTCTCCTGCTCGAACCGGCCATCGCGCAGGCCCGACGCCGAGGCAAACAGGATCACGACGTCTTCGCGGCTGTGCGGAACGGCGTGCTCGAGCACCTGGCGCAGCAGATCGCGGCGCTCGATCAAGCGCAGATCGTGCAAGAGGAAGTCCATCGCGTTGCGGTGACCGGGATAGCGAATGGTCTTGTAGTCGAGGTTTCGCACCTTTCCCTTCAGCGTCTCGCACAGCGTGCCCAGGCCGCCCGACGTGTTGAAAGCCTCGAACGCTTCCGCGTCCAGCGTGAAGGTCTCGTGTCCTTCCATCGGTTGCACCGACACCAGCTGGCCGTTGACGATGGCGTCGCACGGGTTGCAGTACTCGTTGATGACGCCGTCGATGCTCCAGGTGAAGTTGTAGCGCAGGCTGTTGGTCGCGTTGCGGGTGAGGGCGCCCACGCGCAGGCGCAGGTCGTACAGTTCATCGAAGCGGCTGGCCAGGTGGCCCCCGAGCATGCCGATCACGCCGGGCGCCAGGCCGCTCTGCGGCATGAGGACGGATGTCGCCTCCTTGGAGATCTCCCGGATGGCCTTCGTCGCAGCCACGTCCTCGGTGAGGTCGAAGTAGTGGACGCCGCACTTCGCCGCCGCGGTCGCCACACGCTCCGCGAGGTAGAAGGGCAAGCAGTTGATCACGACGGAATGCGCGGAAAGCGCGGCGTTCAAGTCTTCGGCGCTCTCCACGTCGAGGGAGATTCTGCGGACCAGCGTATCGCTCTCGCCGCCGCGCCCCGGCTTCAGATCGGCGAGCGTGACCGGCAGCCGGTGGTACTCCGCGATCATGTCCGCCACGGTGCTGCCTACCTTGCCAGCACCCAGAACCAGCACCCTTTCAATCTGCAACTTCGACATTTCATTTCTCCTGTGGGCACGTTTGCCCGTTGAATGAACTGTAGAAGCGAGTCCTGGCAGATGGTAGAGAGCAGATCGTCGAAAGAATGATTGGCTTCGTCGATCCGACGAGCGCGTTCGTCAGGTCGAAGCAGTCGATGCCGCACCAACGCGGGCCGACCTGCCGGCCTCGCGTTTCCCCGATGGGCTGAATGCGTTCTATCTGGAACGCTCGTGACGATTGGCATCGGTGCATCGCGCACCTCGGGCTGTCGCTCGCCGGCGCTTCCCCGACACCGCGGTGGTCCAGGTCATGCACTTTGGGACAGAAGTCGACCGCACCCGGCGATCCGGCGGGAATCTGCGGAAAGCGGCGAGGAGGCGAGAATGCCTATGTTTCGCCGAAGATGATGACGGTATGACGAGAGTTTTTCGTCATCATGACGATGTGCTACGTTGATTGTGACAGCACTGACTTCTAGACTTCGTCTCGGCTGGAAAGCGCTTTTTTCCATTTCCTTCCTTTTCTTTCAATGGCGAGCTTCTTGCTTGGAGATACCGTGTTTACCTAACGAAATTTTTTCCGCGCTGTCGTGGCGGCCGTGACGACCGTCTGTGTTTTCGGTTCAGCCTCCGCGCAAGAGCCTGAGAGCTCGTTGGCAAGGGTGCAGCGAACCAAGGTCCTGCGCGTCGGCGCGGTTGCCGGCGCGGTCCCGTATTTCGCCAAGGACATCGGCAGCGGCAAATGGGAAGGCTTCGGGCCGGATTTCTCGGAAAGCCTGGCCCAGAAGCTTGGGGCGAAGGTCGAGTACGTCGAGACCACCTGGGGCAACGCGGTGCTCGATCTGCAATCCAACAAGATCGACGTGATGTTCGGCATGGCACCGACACCGGCCCGCAAAGAGGTCGTGAACTTCTCCGACACGCTCTTCGACAACACATACACCGTGGTTTGCAAGAAGGGCATTCCGCAGAAGACCTGGGAGCAACTGAATACGCCCGAGACAAAGATCGTCGTGGACGTCGGGTCCAGTCATGATCAACTGGCGACGCGGGTGCTGCCCAAGGCCGACGTCACGCGCCTGGAGAATTCGGGCGCCGCCACGATGTCCCTGCAAGCAGGGCGCTCCGATTGCCAGATCCTCGTGATCCTGTTGGCGCAGCCGTTGCTCGCGAAGCGCGCCTCCATCGGCACCATGTTCATCCCGCAGCCCATCTACACCGCGCCCGTGAGCATCGGGCTGCGCAAGGAGTCGGACACCGGCATGCAAAAGGAGGTGAACGCCTGGTTGACCGAGGTCCGTGCGAAGGGTGAAGTCCGCGGCGTC
The DNA here is from genome assembly GCF_056405295.1 of Variovorax sp. P1_H2. NCBI lineage: Bacteria > Pseudomonadati > Pseudomonadota > Betaproteobacteria > Burkholderiales > Comamonadaceae > Variovorax > Variovorax sp. P1_H2. The sequence goes on from NZ_JBFUCJ010000092.1 coordinate 14,991, forward strand.
ATTCTCAAGAACATGGAAAAGCTCGCCGGCGTGCCCGCGAGTGCATTCCCGCCTGAAATCAAGTTCTGAGGAGGCTCACATGGACTACGCGGAATCTTCGAACGAGCCGAGGAGCCGTTCTCCACTCGGCATCGCGCTATGGGTTCTTCTTGCCCTTGCGGGCATCTGGGCTGCCATGAAGCACTTCTCGGGCGGCGCCCCAGGCGCGGGGGCGGTTGGATACGACTGGGATTTCGGCGTGTTGTGGACGTACCGGGGCTTGTTGCTGAGCGGCCTGATGTACACGCTGATTTTCACGGTGGTCTGCGTGGTCCTCGGGCTGCTGGTCGGCCTGGTGACCGGCTTGGGCCGGCTCTCCAGCAATCCACTGCTGACCGCGCCGCTGCGCGCCTACATCGAGGTGTTCCGCTGCACGCCCGTGCTCGTTCAGCTGGTCTGGTTCTATTACGCCTTGCCCGTCCTGGCCGGCATCGAGATGTCGGCCATGGCCGCCGCCGCGCTCTGCCTGACACTCTATGGCGGCGCTTTCTACTCGGAGATCGTTCGCGGGGGGATCATCTCGATCGAAGGCGGGCAAACCGAGGCGGCGAAGGCGCTCGGCATGACACGCCTGCAGCTGATGCGGCGCGTCATCCTTCCCCAGGCGTTCAAGAAGATGGTTCCGCCGTTGATGAACCAATCCATCATGCAGTTGAAGAACACGTCGCTGCTCTCGGTACTGGCCGTCCCCGATCTGTTGTATCAAGGCCAGGTGATTGCACACGACACCTACCGCCCGCTGGAAATCTACACCTTCATCGCGGTCACGTATTTCGCGGTTCTGTTGCCCATCACGATCTGGGCCAAGCGCATGGAATACGGCGCCGGCGCCGCGAAGGAGGCTTGAGATGTCCCGTCCCTTGATCCAGATCTCCAATCTGAAGAAGGCCTTTGGGCAGAACGTGGTCCTGAAGGACATCAGCCTCGAGGTCGAGCGCGGCCAGGTGGTCGCCATGATCGGACCGTCCGGGTCCGGCAAGTCGACGCTTCTGCGCTGCATCAATCTCCTGTCGGTCCCGAACGCCGGCCGCATCACGGTGGGCGAGCAGACGATCGAGTTCAACGGCGCGCACACGACGCTGCCCAACGAGCGAAAGCTCGCACGGTTCAGGGCGTCCACGGGGATGGTGTTCCAGCACTTCAACCTCTTTCCGCACATGACAGCCCTCCAGAACGTCATGGAAGGCCCGGTCACCGTCCTCAAGACGCCCAAGGCGCAAGCCGAGTCCGAGGCGCGCGCGCTGCTGGCCAAGGTGGGCTTGCTGGAGCGAGCGGACTACTATCCGGACAAGCTTTCCGGCGGACAGAAACAGCGCGTCGCGATCGCACGAGCACTCGCCATGAAACCGACGGTCATGCTGTTCGATGAGGCCACTTCGGCCTTGGATCCGGAATTGGTCGGGGAGGTCTTGAACGTCATCAAGGCGCTGGCCAAGGAAGGCATGACGATGATCCTGGTGACGCACGAGATCGGCTTCGCGCGAGAGGTCGCCGACCAGGTGATCTTCATGCGCGATGGCGTGGTCGCGGAATGCGGTCCGCCGAGCGTGGTCATCGACAACCCGCGCCAGGAATCGACGCGTGCATTTCTCGGGCGCTTCAAGGCGTCGGAGGCTGCCAGCGCCGCGTTGGCATGAGCGCCGCCCGGCCGCCCGAAGGCGCTCGCACCGCAGTGCGGAGCACGGAGGTTGCCTTTTGAGCGCAGCGCTGTCCTGGCACTCCGGACAGTGTCACTGCGGTGCCGTCCGCTTTGAATTCTTTTCGGATCTCGCCAGGGGTGTGCGCTGCAACTGCAGCTATTGCGTGCGCAAGGCTGCGTTGCACCACCGGGTCGCGGCGGAGAGCTTCGTCTTGATGTCGGGCAGAGACGACCTGTGCGTGTATCGCTTCGGCACGCTGCGCGCCAGTCACTACTTCTGCCGGCACTGCGGCATTCACACGCACTGCCACCCGCGTTCGGCGCCTGAACAGGTGAACGTGAACCTGAACTGCGTCGACGAGGTCGCGACCATGGACCCCGCCATCGAGGTCTCAGCGTACGACGGCCGCAACTGGCTCGCGTGATTTCGTCTGGCCGCGCGGCCGCGACGCGGCCGCCTCGCCGACGAGCCAGTCCCGAAACGCCAGCACCAGGCGATTTTCCGCGCCTGTCTCCGGAACGACGACGTAGTACGCCCTCTGGGTGATCAGCCCCTCGCGGAACAGGACGATCAATCGATCGGACGCGAGTTCTTCCTCGACGAGAAACCTGGGTACCAGCGCCACCCCGAGTCCATTCGCCGCCGCTTGCGCGAGCATTGCGAATTGCTCGAAGCGCGGGCCGCGCATGGCGTGCGGTGCCGCGATCTTGACCTGCTCGAACCATTCCACCCACTGCATGGGCCGCGACGATTGGTGAAGGAGGCACTGGCTCGCCAGATCCTCGCGGGTGTGGATGCCGCTGCGGCGCTTGAACTCGGGACTGCAAACCGGCACGACGCTTTCGCCGAGCAGGTAGTTGCAGGAGGCGCCCGGCCAGAAATCGGCGCCAAAGTGGATGGCCGCATCGAAAGGCTCGCGCGCGAAGTCGAAGGGTTCCGTTCTTGACGCGAAATTGACCGTGACGCCGGGCTGCAGCGCGGCGAAGCGCCTCATCCGGGGAATGAGCCATCGCGTTCCGAATGTCGGCAGCACGGCCAGGTTGAGAACCTCGCCCATGCCGCCCATGGTCATCACGCGCTGGGTTGCGCTCGATAGCGCCTCGAGGCCCGTGCGGAGTTCCGCCGCGTAGACGCGGCCCGCATCCGTCAGGACGACACGCTGACGCACGCGATGAAAAAGCGCCGTCCCGAGCTGGTCCTCCAGTTGCTTGATCTGGCGCGAGATCGCACTCTGGGTGAGATGAAGTTCCTGTGCCGCGCGCGCAATGCTCGCGTGGCGCGCGGCACTTTCGAACGCCATGAGCTGCCCCACGGAGGGAAGGAATTCTCGTCTGAACATGATGCTCGATGAGCAATAAGTCGGCGGCAACCGCAGAGGGTAGCCTCGGGCCGGATTGGACAAGTTGATTCCATTTTGACATGAAATCGTTCCGACTTTTCGCTATCCATCGGGCGCCGCATTGACGATAGTACGAGCTTCACATGAAGACGAAAGCCATTGTCGAGCCCGACGACATCCGTTCGCTGTTCTCGCAGGCACTCGCGACGCCATGAACATGGAAACCCATCTTCCTTCCGATGCGCAAGCACCCGACCATGGCCTCATCGGCAGGCTGGTTGGCCACCTGGGCGTGCAGGGACTCTTGACGGAGGCCGCTGACAAGGCGCCATTTGAAGCCTCTGCTCGGCACGGGCGGGGCATCGCGCGTGCCGTGGTGCGGCCGGCCACCGCCGAGGAACTGGCATGGGCGATTCGGGAACTCGTTGGCGCCGATGCTTCGTTCGTTGTCCAGGGCGCTGCCACGGGCCTCGTCGGCGCGGCCACGCCGACGGATCGCGGCACGCAGTGGGTGCTGTCCACCCAGCGCCTGCGCGACCGGCTGGAGATCGACCCCGTCAATCGAAGTGCGATCGTCGCTGCCGGATACCGACTGTCGGATGTCAATCGCGCCGCCGCCGAGCATGGCCTGAGCTTCCCGGTCGATCTGGGCGCGGACCCGTCCATCGGGGGCATGGTGGCCACCAACACGGGGGGCACCAGACTGATCCGCTATGGCGGTGTCCGCGAGAACGTGCTGGCCGTGGCTGGGGTTCTCGCGCATCCGCCGGGCGCGCGTGTCGGATCGACGCGCGGATTGCGCAAGAACAATACCGGTCTCGACTGGACCCAGCTGATGACGGGCACGTTCGGCGCCTTCGGCGTGGTGACCCATGCCACGCTGAAGCTTCATCCTGTCCAGCGCCAAAGTGCCACGGCGCTCGTTGCGGTCGAGTCCGCGGCAGTGGCCATGGCGCTTCTTCGTTCCCTCGAGGACTCCCTGGGCGAGTTCGTGAGCGCGTTCGAAGGCCTGTCCGGCAACGCGTTGGCCGCAGCCGTCAAGCATCTTCCGAGCGTGTCGGCCCCGTTCTCGGTCGCGCCGCCGTATGCCGTCCTGCTGGAGGTGTCGAGCGCGGTATCGAAGGCCGCCGGGCTCGACCTGGAGTCGATACTGATGGGTTGGCTCGAGGCTCAGCTCGAGCGCGCCGGGATCCTGGACGCCGTGGTGGACAAGCCGGAACGTCTTTGGCGGATCCGCCATGCCCTCAGTGAATCGGTGCAGGCTCTCGGGAAGATGGTCGCCTTCGACGTGTCCGTCAGCCGCTCGCGGTTTGCCGCGTTTCGTACGCGGGCCCTGGCGCTCATCGCCGCCGAAGTTGCGTCAGCCCTGGTGTGCGACTTCGGTCACCTGGGTGACGGCGGGGTGCATCTCAACATCGTCGTGCCTCCCGGGACCGGCGCCGATGCCATCGCCCGGCTCCGATCGAAGCTCTACCGGGCCGTGGTCGAGGAGTTCGATGGAAGCTTCAGCGCCGAGCACGGAATCGGCCCCTACAACCAGGCTTTCTACCAGCGCTTCACGGACCCGCCGACGCGCGCGCTGGCTGGCGCCCTTCATGCGCAGCTCGACCCTCGAGGCCGGCTCGGAAACGTCCGGCTCGACTGAATCAGACTCACGCATGAACGCCTGCCTCGGCCGCGCCACAATCACCTATTTATGCTGCAAGGCCGCCCATGGACTTACGACTGGATGAGCTTGATCGCCATCTTCTGAGCTTGCTGCAGGCCAACGCCCGCGAGCCGGCGGCCAACTTGGCGCGCAAGCTGAAGATCGCCAGGACCACGGTGGTCGCGCGAATCGCGCGACTGGAACGCGAGGGCATCGTCTCAGGCTATGGGGTTCGCCTCGGGCAGCGGCTCGAGCAAGCCGGAGTGCGCGCATTTTGCGGGCTCAGCGTCAACGCCAAGGGTGCGCCGGTGGTCATCAAGGCGCTCGAGCGTCTGCCGGAGGTGGAGGAGGTCTGGGCTGTGAGCGGCCAATTCGACTACATGGTGCTTCTCAAGTGCGACACGCCTGAACAGTTGGACAAGCTACTCGATCAACTGGGCCAGATCGACGGCATCAACCAGACACACACCTCGATCGTGCTCAGCCGAAAGATCGATCGTCGCAGCACGGTCTCGAACAGCGGATAGCCATCCCAAAGAAAAATGACGCCAAGCTCTGAGCGCTTCCTGGGTGTGCTGATGCTCGATACGCGCTTCCCTCGGCCCCCCGGTGACATCGGAAATCCGGAGACCTTTCGCCGCCACGGCATTCCGGTCCGTTTCCGGGTCGTCGAGGGCGCCTCGCCCCGACGCATCGTCAAGGAGGCGGACCCCGCGCTGCTGCGGCCGTTTGTCGACGCCGCCTTGCAGCTGGTCGAGGAGGGCGCCGCGATGATCACGACCAGCTGCGGCTTCCTGGCCGCCTACCAGCACACGCTCGCCGACGCAGTGCCCGTGCCGGTCGTCTCGTCGAGCCTGTTGCAATGCCGGGAATTCGCGCGGCCCGGAATCGTCACCTTCGACTCGGCTTCGTTGGCCGCAAGCATCCTGGAGTCGGTCGGCGTTCCGGAGGCGACGCCTGTGCAAGGCGTACAGCCAGGTTGCGAGTTCTACCGGCGCATCCTCGACAACGAAGAGCAGCTCGACCTGGCCGAAGCCAGCAGGAACGTGGTCGACGCCGCGCGCCGCCTGGTGAACCTGTTTCCCTCGGTCGAAGACATCGTGCTCGAGTGCACCAACATGCCGCCCTACCGAGAGGCCGTTGCGCGAGCGACGGGGCGCCACGTGCATGACATCGAGACTTTGTTGCTCGCTCAGTGGACGATCTGCACCGCATCGTCCTAGGCGGCGATCCTCTCGAGGTGGATGAGGACCCTCGCCGAGTGGACTCGCACCCACTCGGCGGGTTGCGCCGTCGCCTACTTGTAGTAGTAGGTCTGGATGTTGCGGCGGTACGGGTCCGGCGACTCGACCCACATGGCGTGCGCCGCGACCGTCGGATTGGCCGCGAACGGCAGGCTGGTGCTGATCCGGCCCGCGGCGGTCGGCGACACGGCTTTCTCCAGGCGGTCGACGACGGCCTGCGAGCTGTCCCTGCGCCACATCTGCACGTAGGACTGCGTGAGCGGGTTGAGATTGCTGGCGCCGAACGAGATCGTTCCGCCCACCGACGAGTCGAAGGCATTGAACGCGTCGATCGTCGCCGGGTCGATCACCGGGAAGACAGAGCCCGCCGCGGCTTCGGCCAGCGTCAGGGGCCGCCGTTCCATCCTGACCCGGTAGATGCCGTCCGTGGTGCCGGTGGGGAAAAGGACCTGCGCGTCGTTGATGTCATACGCCGTCAGCGTGTATTGCGCGTTGTCCGGAATCGCGGCGATCTGCGCGTCGGTGAGCACCGATGGCGGTGCGCCCACGCAGTTCGACGCCACGATGTATTTCTCCATGTTGGCACCGGCGATCATCCAGCGTCCGCCCAGTGCCGGCTCCTCGTAGCGTAGACCCACCGTGGGCAGGCCGGGCCCCTTCACGAGGATGTAGGCGATGGCGCCGTTGTCGTTCGTCTTGTCGGGGTCCTCGATGTTGAACTCGAGGCCGGTGTTGACGCAGGTGCCCGAGCCCGGCAGGCCGTGGTGCAGCGAGGTGCTGTTGAACCAGTCGAGATTGAGCACGCGCTGGTCGCCATGGAGCCGCCAGATGCCGTCCGTGCCCTTGCGCACCTTCCAGTTGTCGAGCCGGCCCATCTCCACGCCCTGCGCCGTCTTGACCGAGAACGACAGGTGCGCGGTGATCTTCGCGGGATCGCTGTAGTCGATCTGGCGGATCTCGATGTCGGTGAACGATGCACCCACGAGATCCGAGTTCTGCGTCAGCTCGGCGAGTGACGTCGCGAGGTTCATGTCGTTCCAGCGGAAGCCGCTCGTCATGAGGGGCGAGAGGTCCGCCGGCAAGGGAAGGCCGGCCGCGAACTTGGCCGTGAAGTCCTTCAGCACCTGCTTGACGAGTTCCTGGTCGGTCGCGCCCGTCGCGACGTTGGCGCCGCTCAAGGTCGCAGGCGTTGGCTCCGCCGCGGCCTGGGTCGCCAGGTCGTCGACGACGGCGATGGCGTTCACGACGTTGGAGATCGTGGCCGTGTTCGCGGCGGCGTCGTAGCTCACGCGGATGACGTCGAGCGCCTTGTCGATCGGGTCGGCCAGCGGCGTGAAGGTGCTGTGAAGCAGGTCGATGGCGGTGTCGACGCCCAGCGCGGCCAGGATCGGCAGCAGCTTTTCTTTCAGCTTGGCGACTTCCGCGTCGACCAGCGCCTTGCTCGCGAGGCCGGCATTGCCGCTCTGGTCGAACTTGTCGAAGTAGTTCTGGGCGAGCTGGCCCGCGATGTTGGAAACGATCAGGTCGGTCAGCTGGGTGATGTTGATCCGGCCGTTGAGATCCGCCTCGGTGGCAATCGAATGGACGGTCGCCGTCGTGCCGTTCACCGAGCCTTCGGCCCGGAACACGAAAGGCGCCGTCATGCCGCTGACGTCGACGGAATAGCTGCCGTTGGTGCCGATCGCGGCGCTGCGGGTGGCACCCTTCGAATCCTTGACGGTCACGTTGCCGACCAGTGGCGCGCCCACGGCCGCGACGCCGGAAATCAGGGTGGTGCCGGACTGCGAAACGCCGCCGCTGCTGCTCGTGCCGCTGTCCGTGCCGCTGCTGGCGCCGGCGGTCGTTCCACCGCCGGTACCCGCACTCAGGGCGCCGAGGCCGCCATTGCTGCCGCCTCCCCCGCATGCGGCCAAAGAGGCCGTCAACGCCAGGACGGCGCCATTCATTCCCCAACGTCTTGCTGATTTCATCGATTCCTGCTCCAGTTGCCAAAATGCTTGTTCGTCGCGGCGGTCGCGCAGCGCGCATCCGACGCCACGGAAGGCTATCGGTGTCCCGATACGCGCACATCCCTTGTTCATGGGGTGGGACCCCCTGCGTGACGGGCCGGCGATCGTGCGAACATCGGGGGTCGATGCCGCCACAGTCCCAATCCGACATGCCGTCCCACGCGCCCATCAGCGTTGCCTTGGTCGAAGACGACCCCACCATGCGCGAATCCTTCGAGCGCGTGATCGGCGCCGAGCCCAGCCTGCGCTTCGCCTTCGGTGCTTCGACGGCGGGGCAGCTGCTGGCGTGGTTCGCCGGCCATCCCGTCGACGTCCTGCTCGTCGATCTGGGCCTGCCCGACTGCTCGGGGCTGGAAGTCATCCGCCGCTGCCGCGACATGCAGCCCGCCTGCGCGATGATGGTCCTGACCATCTTCGGTGACGAGGTCAACATGCTCAGCGCCTTCGAGGCCGGCGCGAGCGGCTATCTGCTGAAGGACGGCACCGAGGCCGACCTGGCCACGCACATACTGAGTCTTCATGCCGGCGGCTCGCCGATGTCGCCGACCATCGCGCGGCAGTTGCTCGTGCGCTGGCAGGGCCGCCCGGCCGCGCAGCCGATGACGGCCGTGGCGGAAAACGAGGCGCTGTCGCCGCGCGAAACAGAGGTTCTGGGCCTGATTGCCCGGGGTTTCACGTACACGGAGGCGGCGCAGCGCATGGGCATTCTGCTGTCCACCGTCCAAAGCCACGTGCGCAACATCTACAGCAAGCTGGACGTGCACAACAAGGCCGAGGCGGTGTTCGAGGCGCGTCAGCTGGGCCTCTTGCGCTAGCACGGGTCAAGAGGCCCTGCGACCACTGCGCATGATCTCCGAACCGTCGAGCCCGATCGTGCGCGTGTGGCGACGGGTCGCGCCCTGGCTGGCCGCCGCGGCGGTCTGCCTCGGGCCGGGCGCTGCGCTGGCCGCGGCGGCCGACGCGATCATGACCTTCGAAACCGCGCAGGCCGTGCTCGAGCCCGACGGCGCTCCGCGGCGCGAAGGGCCGGTCGACCTCGGTCGTCGCTGGGACAGCGTCTTTCCGGGCCGCGGGGGCCGTGCGGCCTACCGGATCGTGCTGCCGCCCCGGAGCGGGCCGGAGCCGATGGCGTTGTTGTTCTCGCGCGTAGGCAATCAGGTCGATGTGTTCATCAACGGAAATACCGTCCGGCATTGGGGCAAGCTGGGCGACCCTTCCTTCGACGCGGCCAAGAGCCCCTTGATGATGGCGGTGCCGGCGGCCTTGCTGCATGCCGATCGGCCGAACGAACTGCGCATCGAGGTCACCATCCAGCCGCAGCGGCTCGGCGGCCTGTCGGTGTTGCGCTACGGGCCTCATTCGGCGGTGGAGGCGGTGTACGACGCCCATCGCCGCTGGCGCGATCTCGCGATGCTCGTCTTCGCTGCCGGCCTGCTCGGCATGGGTGCGTTGACGGGCGTGCTCTGGCTGCGCCAGCGCGAGCCGATGTACGGCTGGTTCAGTCTGGGCGCCTTTCTCGGCGTGACGCGAATCGTCGACCGGGAATGGCCCGACGTGCCCGTGCCCTGGCCCTTGCTGGGTGCCGTGGTGGCGATCTGCTTCATGTCGCACATGGCGCTGATGTGCCGCGTCGCGCTGATGGCGCTCGGACCCGTGCCGCGCCGCCTCGACCGATCGATCGATGCGGCGATCGGGCTCAGCGCCATGCTCACCGTTCTATCGTTCTCGCTGCGGCAGCCGCTGCTCCTGACGCTGGCATTGGTGTCGATCGTCCCGATGTCCCTGGCTTCGCTGTGGTCGATCACGCGCCGCGCCTGGACCGACGGCGCTGCCAAGGCGTGGGCGCTGGCCGCCGCCCTTGGCGCATCGATCGCCACCGGCCTGTACGACCTCATCGCCATCCGGCTCGCGAACGCCTCCGGATTGCGCACCACCTATCTTCAACATGCCATGTTCGCATTCGTCGTCATCATGGGTTGGCTGATCGCCGAGCGCTACAGCCGCACCGTGGCGAACTTCCACGCCCTGAACGCCGACCTCTCCCGCCGCGTCGACGAGCGCGAGCATCAGCTCAAGGAAGCGTTCGACGTGTTGCGGGAGCAGCAGCACCATCAGTCGGTGTCGAACGAGCGGCAGCGCATCATGCGGGAGATCCACGACGGCGTCGGATCGCAGCTCGTGGCGCTGCTCAACATGGTCACCCGGCCCGGCGCGGACTCGGCGTCGCTGCGCGAGCACGTCCAGATCGCGCTCGACGAATTGCGGATGGCGGTCGACTCCCTGCAGCCCGCCAACGACGACCTCGCCACCATGCTGGCGACGCTGCGCTATCGCCTGCAGCCGCGGCTGCAGGCCGCGGGCATCGAGGTGGCCTGGGAGGTCGCCGAGTTGCCGGAGCTGCGGGAACTGTCGCCCCATGTCGTCATGCATGTGCAGCGCATCCTGCTCGAGGCGTTCACCAACGTTCTGAAGCATGCGCGCGCGTCTCGCATCGCCGTCAGGGCCCGTTTGCGTGACGACGCGCCCGCCGTCACGCTTCAGATTGCCGACAACGGCATCGGACTCCCCGGCAACGCCTCGGCCGCCACCGGGTCCGGCCGGCGGCGCGGAGGGCGCGGGATCGACAACATGCGGTCGCGGGYGGCTGCCATCGGTGCAGGTCTTCGTGTCGAGCAGCCTTCGGGCGGCGGGGTGTGCATCACGCTGAACCTCAAGGTCGAGCGTGGCGATTCGGCCTTCGCGAGCCTGTCCAGGCCGCTGGAGCTCACGTAGGCGCTCCTGCGCCGTCGCTCGAGGGTCGAAGGAAGACGTACTTTTGCAGGTGAACCTTGCGGTGTTCTCGAGGACGCGCTGGCGCACGACGTCTAATTCTGGACGGCCTGCCTGAATACGTCGATTCCGAGGCGATCCACCACGTCGATGAAGCGCTCCGCCTCGCTGTCGCGGTGTGCCAGGTACGTGTCGACGAGCCGTTTGATCGCCTCCGGGCTCAGGTCTCGCACGATGCATCTGCAGATATCGAGGTCGATGTCGCCGATGTCGAACAGATGGTCCAGGTCTTCCAGGCGCTGCTGGATCGCATCGGCGAGCGTGCAGGGGTCGCCCCCCGGGCGCGGCATGACGTCCGCGGGCAAGCCCGCGGCCGGTGTCGCCAGCCCCAGGACGTCGAGCTCGCGCCACAGCGGCAGGAGATGGTCGCGCCGCACGTCGGGCAGGATCAGCTCCTGCTCGTGGGAGACACGCAGTTCGCCGAAGCCGTGGCGATCGGCGAGATCGGCCACCGCATCCATCTGGTCGGCACCGATGTCGCCCGGCGGCACGCCGGCCCTCTTGAGCGACAGGCTGACCGCGGCGTAACCCGGCACGCGATGGCCGTGCACGTTGTCCCGCAGCCAGCGCGCGAAGCCGGCGTGGCTCGAAGCGAGGGACGCGCTCCCGTCATCGGCGTCGGCGGCGCGCGGGTCGTAGGGCGGCCACGTGAAGCGCGCGGCGATCGCTTCGACGTGCGCCTCCTCGAGGGTGTCGGGACCATTCCCGGTGCGACGCCATGCCTGGTCGACCTGGTCCGCGAAGACCACCGGCGTGAGGTCCCTGACGAGGGCCCTGATGCGCGCCCTGTACTTGCTGTCCTGGCGGCGGTGAAGCTCGTACACCCGCAGCGTGGCATCGAGATAGGTCAGCAGGTGCGGCCACGGCACGAACGGGTGGATCAGCATGCCGACGAGCGGCGTGCGCCCGATGCCGCCGCCGACCCGCACGCTGAATCCCGTCTGTCCTTCGCGTTCGAGCGCCTGCAGGCCGATGTCGCAGGGGTCGGCAGCGGCCCGATCGGCGCGCGCGCCGCTGACCGCGATCCTGAACTGTCGCGGCAGGAAGTCGAACTCGGGATGCCGCAGGGACCATTGCCGGATCAGCTCGCACCACACCCGGGGATCGACCACCTCGTCGGGCCCGATGCCCGCGAATGGATCCGTGGCCGTGTGGGGCCTGCCGTTGCCGGTGGCCTGGACCGCATGCATCCGGACCGTCGAGAGTTCCGCGAGGATGGCCGGTACATCCTCCAGCCGCGGCCACTGGAACTCGATGCGCTGTCGCGTGCTGAAGTGGCCGTAGCCGCGGTCCCAGCGTCGCGCCACATGCGCCAGCATGCGAAGCTGCGCGGTGTCGAGCATCCCGTGGGGGATCGCCACCCGGAGCATCGGTGCGTGGCGCTGGATGTGGAGGCCGTTCTGCAGCCGCAGTGTCCGAAATTCTTCCGCGCTCAACTGTCCGGCGAGGAAGCGACGCGTCTGCTCGGCGAACTGCGTGACCCGTTCCTCGGCGAGCCGCCGGTCGGCTTCGTCAGGCACGTACACGGCGGCGGCTCCTGCTAGCGCTGGCCATCGTCGACCGCGATCCGATCGGCACGCAGCCCGCCCACGCGCGCGTGCACCCTGCCGCCGGTCGACATCGCCAGGGCAAAGAGGATCTCGTCCGGGCGCGGCGCATCCTGCATGCCCACTTCCACCGAGGAGAAATGGCTGCGCACATAGGCCGCGCGAATGTGATGCAGCGGAACCATGAGCCGGTAGCCCGCGTTCGCCACCGCCTTGACCGAGGGCACGATCGCCTTCGAGTGGCCGAGCGCTTCGCGCATCGCCCAGCCGCCGGCCTCGTGCCAGACCGCGCCGTGCTCGGTCTCGCCGTTCACGCCGACGATGGCGGCTTTGCCGTAGGCTTCGACGCGCGCCTTGCCGAGCGTGCTCACGAGTTCTTCGGCGAGGCTGGTGCCGAGCGGCTTCAGCGCCTCCATGAAGGCCAGCAGATCGGGCTCGAAGCGGCCCGCGTACGGGTTGCGGACCACCGCGCAGGCGGTGGCCACCAGCACCGGGCGGCTGACGGGCGTTCCGCCTTCATGAAAGATCATCTCCATGCTGAGGTTGCGTTTGCGGATGTCGATCGATGGCATGGGTTGGAACCTGGAAGTGCACGCGCCACGTGCGTCGCGAACGGCGTGCAGCCAAGCTTAGGCGCGCGGAGTCCCGCCGAACAGCATCAGTGGCCGGGGCAGAGAGCGGATCAGCTTGGCTATGGGGTTGCGAGGCCAGTCAGGTCATGCAGGAACGCAGCGAAAATTTCAGTGCTCTCGTGGGCGCGTCGCACTGCAGGTGCGAATAGGGTCGCCAAGAAAACTGCCCCGTTTGGCTTCGCACTACCGAATGTCGGCGGCTGACGCGCCATCCGCCTCATACGAGCAGAGGCATTGGCCCTGATCGACAACAAGGAGGATTCATACTTTCCTTCGTTCTCTTGGGTGATCATCTGGGCCGGCTCCAGATCGCGCTCGCCAATCTGGGCCGTTCTGCATCATTGCTCGAGGGTTGCCATGAATTCAAGAAGGAATGGGTAGAGCATGGCGGTTCGGAGTCAGTGGATGGTCGCCGCCAGCCGTGAGAGGCCCAAGAGACCCTGAAATGCAATTCGACAAAGTGCCAACCAGTAGACACGGCAAGATGCGTCGACAAGTTATTTCATCGCACAACGAACAGAGATCGGTCGTGCAGAGCATGTCTCGCGGCTGAAACTGCGGTAGGAACACAGTGAAGACTTCAGTAGCTCCCTAGCGTAGCCGTTCTAAGCAAGATGCATTGGCGCAGGCAAGATTTCAGTTTCCTACGAACACCCACCTGGGCTCCGTTAAACCGCTAAAGAGGGTCGGGTCGACGGGGGCGCGCCGTTTGAGACCGGTTCGATTTCCGGTTCAGACTGATTGCGGTCCTTCGGCGATGCGCGGGCAAATGCCGGCCATCGAGCCGAAGCAGAAGCTGGCTGGCTCGGCAGCCCACCGGGAAGCAGTCGTTCAACGCCGCGCTCACCGGCGGGCCGAGCAACGCGAGGCCCGTCCGAGTGCAGCGCGTTGTAGGCGACATGACCCACCTCCGAGTCAGCGCGCGCGCCGGTAGTGCATGGCGACCGCGCCGCTGCGGAGCGCCTTCGCCGAGATCAACTCGAGCCGTCGAGTGCTGGGCAGCCCGCTCTCGTACAGGGTCGGGCCGTGGCCGGCAATCCTGGGGTGGACGAGCAACTTGTACTCGTCGATCAGATCCAGCCGGTCCAGCTCGGTCGCGAGCTTGCCACTACCGAGGAGCACGCCGGCCGGGGTCGCGTCCTTGAGCTTCTGTACGCCCGTGCGCAGGTCGCCGGCGATGTGGTGGCTGTTGGTCCACGGGAAGTCCTTTCGCGTCGAGGACACCACGTACTTCGGCTTGGCCTCCAGCTTGACCGCCCACTCGCGCATCGCCGGCGGTGCCTCCGTGTCGCCGCGGGCGACCGCTGGCCAGTAGCTCTCCATCATCTCGTAGGTGACGCGGCCCCACAGCATCGCCCCGCCCTCGTCCATGAGGCGGGTGAAGAAGGCGTGCGTCTCGTCGTCGGCGATTCCTTCCTGGTGGTCGACGCAGCCGTCCAGGGTGACGTTGATACTGAAGGTCAAGTGACCCATGGTGTCCTCCGATCGAGATACGCGACGAGCCGCTCGCCGTCTGGCTCCAAGGGCACGAGCCCAATTCGAGAGGTGCTCACCCTTTGTCGCCTACCTACTAATTTATCCAGCACGTCGTGCCGCATAACTCCGCCGACTGTTGCTTAACCAAGTCGGCGAAATTCACGATAAGGCCTTGTGCGGCAAAGAAAATCCGCCCGGCAGGCCGGAACTCAGCGCCACTARATTGATGCAGAAAGCGGCGTCCATCGGGGCGACTCTGCCAGCAGCTCGAATCCGACGCAACGATAGATATTCCCGGACAGCTACGTCGCAACCGCCATGCTGGCTGCCGATACCCGGCCGCTCGCGGGTGACGGCTCCTGGCCGAGTGCCGAGATCCCGGAGTGGCCATCGAACGACGGCTGACGCTGCACACCTGCCGTACGAGATTGAACGCGACAGACTGGACCGGACGACGCTGGACGCAGCCTCGTGTGTCGTTCAGGCTGCGACAGTCACACCGTGGCGATCGAGAACGGCCAGCAGCTTTGGAATATCGAGTGAGCCCACCGGAATCTCGTGGTCGACGGCGGTGAACATTTGGGCGGCCAAGGCGTTCTGCCCGGTGATCTCAAGCATCCGGCCACCACCCTTGCCGTACTGAAAGCCGTGCACAGTTCCGCGCGGTACATGCACGAGCGTTCCAGGTTGACAGGTGTGGGCGCGGCCGTCGCACAGAAAGCTGATCTCGCCGTCGAGGACGTAGAAGGATTCGTCCCAGTCGTGGCTATGCGGAGGCGGACCGGTTCCCTCGTCCCCCTGTTGAAAAGTGATCCCATAGCTCTGTGTTGCCGCATTCGACGCAAGCACCGTGACTTGCGTGCCAAGCACGTTCAG
>NZ_JBFUCJ010000093.1:0-29526 GCF_056405295.1 Variovorax sp. P1_H2
CGCATTCGACGCGCATTCGACGCAAGCACCGTGACTTGCGTGCCAAGCACGTTCAGAGGAACTTCGCGCTGATCGGGCGTCAAGACAAAGTACGGAATCGTCATGATCCATTCCTCCAAACTGGCAGCACGATTCTGCGCGCCGCGCCGAGCAGACACAAGCCATCGCGCGCGGCCACCTCCAAGAGCGAGACCTTCGCCGAGATCGTCGTGAATTCGGCGTATGGGTGGAAACGGGCAGTCAGGGTGAATCGCCCGCGAACGACCGCTTCCGCATGTCGCGAATCGGAGCTTCGGGCCGATGCGGTCGGTCAGCTTCCAACGAAGCGGACCGTTGCGGAATTCGGCGGTCGGCCATGAGCAGCGACGGCGGGTCGGGGGCAGTCCAGTACGCCGAAAAGGCGATTTGGACCAAGCGATCCGAACGCCCGCATCGACACTCTCCGCAACACTCTCCGCCGGGACGAATCTACCGTCGGATCAGGTCCAGGCGATCCGGTAGTCGAGGGTGTGCCCGATGCGCTCCGAGAAGCGGGCGACCGACTTGGCCGCCACCCGTTCGCTGACACTCACCGGGACCAGCGTGGTGAGCCAGGCGCCTACGCCCAGCGGCTCGCCCTCCAGCTTGCGAGGGCGTGAGGTTGGCGTGTAGCCCACGATCGCCTCTCGCTTGCCGGCCCCCTCGAGCTGGCCGTAAAGATCGCGGAACAGGATGAACGAGGTGTCGTTCTGGTGTGCCGACCAGTTCGCCACCGGGAGGAAGTCCACCAGGTGGATGAGCCGGTAGAAACGAGCCGTCGGCGTGCTCCACATTGAAGTCGCACTCGCTCACCAGGAACTGCATCAGCGCCGGGCTCACCTCGGGGAGCGGGTGCGCCGCGCGGGCGGCCGCATACTCGGCCTGCACTGACTGGGCGGCAGCGGCGTCCCAGTGGACCTCCTTGCCCACCCGGGTGGTCATCACGAAGCGGGCGGCATTGCCCTCGAGGGTCTTGAAGATGGTGCGATCGAGGTCGAAGTTCGGGATCGGCTCGACCAGGACCTTGCCTGTGTGGTCAAAGGCGGCGCCACGGGCGATGGCGGCCTTGCGTTGGGTAGTCGGGTCGGGACGCTCGGCGGCGGACTGTTTCATTGGGATCCTCGGTGACTGCTCGCTTAGAGGAAGTCGGCGCTGCGGATGCCCGGCCACGCATGAATGTCCTGATGCCCGCGTCGCGTCGTCATAAGGAGGGCTTATCGAAACTGAACAGAATTGGTGGTTCCGAAGATAGATGCTCCTCCCGATACTGGCTCTTCCCTGAGCTACAAATCTAACGGAGACCTCCACCATGACAACGACGCTTCGCATTGGCTTCTGGTGCGGACTGGCCATCGCCGCCACCAGCCACTGCGCATTCGCACAGACCCCGCCCGCCTGGCCGGTCAAGCCGATACGGCTGATCGTTCCTTTCTCGGCCGGAGGCGCCAATGACCTGATGGCGCGGGTTGGGGCGGAAGGCGCGTCCAAGGCGCTGGGGCAGCCCGTCATCGTCGAGAACAAACCCGGTGGTGCCACCAGCCTCGGCGCCGACATCGCTGCCAAGTCGGCGCCCGACGGCTACACGTTCCTGGTCAGCGCGGCGGGCGTGATCTCGAACAGCATGATCAAGAAGCACCTGCCGTACAAGGACAGCGACCTGACGCCGGTCGTCATGATCGGCCTGGCGCCCTCGGTGGTGCTCGTGGCCGCGGATGCCCCCTACAAGGATCTCAAGGAGTTCATCGCTGCTTCGCGCACGGGCCAGGGCTTCCATTGGGCAACTGCGGGCACCGGGAGCACGCCTCACTTCGTGGCCGGAATCCTGCAGACCAAGTACGGCGCAAAGCTGGATATCGTTCCCTACAAGAGCGGCTCGGAGTCGATCACCGCGGTGATCGGCAAGCAGGTCGAGGCGACGTCCGAAGCCAGCATCGTCGCGCTGCCCTACATCACCAGCGGGAAGCTCAAGGCCCTGGCCGACACGTGGACCACGCGCATCTCTGCCTATCCGCAACTCTCGACGGCCACCGAGCAAGGTTTCGGCGACATACGCATCGCGCACTGGGCAGGTATCCACGCGCCAGCCGGAACGCCAGCCGCGATTCTCGACAAGATGAGTGATGCCGTGGACAAGGCAATGAAGACGCCTGAAGTCATCGATCGACTCAAGAAAGTCGGTATCGAGCCCATCGGCGGTACACGCGCCGCCTTCGTCAAGTTCGTCGACGAAGAGCGCACTCGTCTTGGCGCTGTCGTCAAGGCGACCGGCATGCGGGACGAATGATGAGCGAGATCCATCCAGGTACCCGGTTGCGACAGCTTGTCAATGCGCGCCGCGGCTTGATGGTTCCCGGCGCAGCCAACGCACTGGCGGCCCGGGTGATCGAGCATCTCGGCTTCGAAGCCGTGTACTTGAGCGGTGCCGGCCTGACCAACACCTTCTACGGCATGCCCGATCTCGGCTTTGTCGGCCTGACGGACATTGCCCAGCACACCGCCGCGATCCGCGACGCGGTGGCACTGCCCATCGTCGTGGATGCCGATACAGGCTTCGGCAACGCCCTGAACGTACGCCATGCCGTGCGCACCCTGGAGCGCGCCGGGGCCAACGCGATCCAGCTCGAAGACCAGGCGATGCCGAAGAAGTGCGGTCACTTCGAGAGCAAATCCATCATCACGCAACAGGAGATGGTGGGCAAGGTCAAGGCCGCAGTCGACGCGCGGCTGCACCCCGACTTTCTGGTCATTGCACGGACGGACGCTGCCGGCGTGGAAGGCGTCGATGAAGCCATCGCCCGGGCCGTCGCCTATGCGGAGGCTGGCGCAGACATCACCTTCGTCGAGGCGCCTGAATCTCTGGCGGCCCTGCGACGCATCCCGGCGGAGATTCCCTGCCCGCAAGTGGTCAACGTGGTGATCGGCGGCAAGACTCCCACGCTCACGGCGGCCGAGTTCGCCGCCATGGGCTTCGGTCTGGTGCTGTACGCCAACGCCGCCCTGCAGGGCGCCTTGCGCGGGATGACGCAGGCGCTCCAGACATTGCACAGCGTTGGGAAACTCGAGGAATCGAGCGGACTGCTTGCCACCTTTGCCGAACGCCAGGCGCTGGTGCGAAAGGATGAGTTCGATGCGCTCGAGCGACGCTATGCTTGAATCGTCCGCCACGCGCACCGCGGTCGACAGTCACGCGCATGTGTTCGTGCGCGGCCTGCCGCTGGCGCCGCGCCGGCGCCATGCCCCGGAGTACGACGCAACGCTTGCCGATTACCTGTCCCTCCTCGACAAGCACGGTGCGTCGCACGGCGTTCTGGTGCAGCCGAGCTTCCTCGGAACCGACAATTCGTTCCTGCTCGACGCGTTGCGGCGCGAACCAACGCGTTTGCGCGGTGTGGTCATGCTCGATCCATCGACGAGCGCGCAGCAACTCCACGAGCTGGACGCACTGGGTGTCCGCGGCGTCCGTCTGAACCTCGTCGGGCTTCCCATCCCCGATCTGCGCGGCGAGTTCTGGTCCGGTTTTCTTGCAAGACTCCATGCGATTGACTGGCACGTGGAAGTGCATCGGGAGGCGGTCGATCTCAGGCAGTGCGTCGAGCCGCTGCTGCTCGCGGGTTGCAAGGTCGTCGTTGACCACTTCGGGAGGCCGAATTCCAATGTCGAAGGAAGCGACGGCGGATTCGAATGGCTGCTGGCGCAGGCTGCGACGGGGCGCGTGTGGGTCAAGCTTGCGGCCGCCTATCGAAGCTGGGATCAAGAGGAGGGAGCGCAGGCCACCGCGGCAGCGGCTGCCCTGCTTGCGCGTTTCGGACCTGAACGCCTGGTCTGGGGAAGCGACTGGCCCAACACGCAGCATCGGGATCGGGCCAGTTTTGCGTCGGCCCGGCGGGCGCTCGACAGATGGATTCCTGATCCAGAGGCGCGACGACGCATTCTTGTCGATACGCCCGCAGAGCTTTATCGCTTCAGTTGACGATCCAGCCGTCAGCCCCCGAATCACAATCGAGAGACAACATGACTTTTTCAGTTCTTGGCCGCGCGCTGATTGTTTGCGCAACGCTCTGCACCGGCGGCTGGGCTGCGGCGCAGGACTATCCCAACAGGCCGATCAAATTGATCGTGACCTACCCGCCGGGCGGTACCGTGGATGCGGTCGCGCGTATCGTCGCGCCCCCGCTGGCCATGCGGCTCGGTCAGCCCGTCGTCATTGACAATCGCGGTGGCGCAGGCGGCGTGATCGGCGGGGATCTTGCAGCGAAGAGCGCTCCGGATGGCTACACGCTCATGCTTGACGCGTCGAATCACGCGCAGAACCCCGCACTGCATAGCAAGATGCCATTCGACACCCTGGGTGCTTTCGCGCCGGTGTCGTTGCTGGTCAAGGTGCCCAACGTGCTTCTGGTGAATCCCGCGTACCCGGTGCACACGGTGTCGGACCTGATTGCGCGCGCCAAGGCCAAGCCTGGCGACGTCAACTACGCGTCGTCGGGCAACGGCTCGTCACCGCACCTGGCCGCCGAGCTGTTCGATTCGATGGCCAAGACCCACATGACGCATGTCGCCTACAAGGGGGGCGGGCCCGCGCTCACCGACGTGATGGCGGGGCAGGTTCCGGTTTTCTTTGCCAGTCTGGGCTCCTCGCTGCAGTACATCAAAAGCGAGAAGCTGCGTGCGGTCGCCGTGGCGGGCAAGAGCCGGTCGGCCGTGCTGCCGAATGTGCCGACGATTGCGGAGTCTGGATTGCCGGGCTACGAGATGTACGAGTGGAATGCCGTATTTGCGCCGGCCGGCACGCCCGCGCCGATCGTCGACAAGGTGTCGAAGGCCCTCGCCGCCGTCATCAAGGAGCCGGACGTCAATGCCCGTCTGGTGGCGTTAGGGGCAGAAACCATCGGATCGACGCCTGCGGAGCTGGACACCTTCCGAAGAGTGGAAATGACCAAGTGGACGCGCGTTGCCAAGGAAAACAACATCCGTCTCGACTAGGACCTGTTCACACTATTTCCTAGGGCCCAAGCATGTCCGCGAACACGTCTGCCAAGGTGGGGCGAGAGCGCGCCCGCCACAGTGCACTGAGATCGAAGCGCGGAAGCTCGTCGCCGTCGCGAACGGTGGCGTAACGCACGCCCTCGTGCCCAAGCGCCCGTACCGACTCCGGCAGCAGGGACCATCCCAGGCCGGCGGCGACGCAAGCCAGCACGGTGAGCGTTCGGTTGGCGTCTTGCACCACCCTCGTGTCGTGGCCGCGGCGGCGGAACACACCCAGCAACTCGGCGCGCAAGGCGGGCATCTGCGATTCCGGAAACCAGACCAACCCCTGTGCGGCAACGTCGGCCAGCGAGACAGTGCCGTCCTCGGCGAGGGCATAGGTCGCAGGCACCACCGCGATGAGCCTGTCGTGCCCAAGCTGACGCTCGTGCAATTTGACCGCCAGCGAGACCGGGGGGTGGAGCAGCGCGACGTCGATCGTCCCGTTCTCGAGCGCCACCACCTGTTCGGCGTTGCTCATCTCCCGCAGTACCACCGCCACCTGGGGGTACTCACGACGCAAACGATCAAGCGCATGCGGAAGCACCTTGTAGACGGCGTGCGTCACGAATCCGACGATCAGCCTGCCGCCCCGTCCCTGCGCAATCGCGCGAGCCCGGTCAGCGGCCACATCGCCATGGGCCAGGCTGGCGCGCAAGTCTTCAACGACGGCATGCCCTGCGTCCGTCAACAGGGCGCCGCGCCGCGTCCGCTCGAAGAGCTTGACGCCCAGCTCCTGCTCGATGCGATTGAGCGTCTGCGTCAGCGCTGGCTGTGCCTGGCCCAACTGCTCGGCAGCCCGGGTCAGGCTGCCGGCATCCGCGACGGCTACGATGCAACGCATCTGGCGAGTGTCCATGACCTGATTCCAAAGAGTCGCTGTTCAACATGACTGTGCAGCGATTGTGGCGGCATCGAGCAGCGAGCGCCACGGCTGCAGACGCTCGTCCGCCAATGAACACAACCCGCCGATTGAACGCCGCGAACTCGCCCAGGTCCGCAAGCCACACGGTGACGCGCACCACGTCGCTCATGCGCGCGCCGCATTCGCCGAGCGTGAGGGCCACGCGTTCCAGCACGGCCTTCGTCTGGGCCTGGATGCCGCCCTCGACGATGTTGGCCTGCGCATCCATCGCGAGCACGCCCGAGAGGAACAGAAAGCCACCTGCGCGCACGGCCTTCGAGAACGGAACAGGCAGGGGAGTCGGGTAGCGTTCGATGCTCATGCGGTTCCCTTGTGTTCCTTGCGCACGATCACCTGCCCGTTGCGTGCCCCGCTGTGCACGCCGTGCTGCCAGGTGACGGCGCCATTCACGATCACCGCGTCGATGCCTTCGGCCGGCCGAGTCGGCGTTTCGTAGTTCGCCGTGTCGCGCACCGTCGCGGGGTTGAAGATCACCACATCGGCGTGGTGGCCCGGCTTCAGCGTGCCGCGCTCGTGCAGGCCGAAGTTGCGGGCCGTGAGCCCGGTCATCTTCCACACCGCCGTCTCCAGCGGGAACAGGCCGATGTCGCGGCTGTAGTGGCCCAGCACACGCGGGAAGGTGCCCCACAGCCGCGGATGCGGCTTCTCGCCGTGCGGAATGCCGTCCGAGCCGATCATGGTCTCGTCGAACGCGAGGACGCGCTGCACGTCGTCCTCGTCCATCATGAAATAGATCGCGCTGCCGGGTTGAAGCCGCCGTGCCGCATCTTCGCCCGACACGCCCCATTCGGCCGCGATGTCCTTCAGGTCGCGGCCCGCGCACTCGGGGTGCGGCACGCTCGAGGCGATCAGCACGCGGCCTTCCATCATCCCGCGGTCGGTGCGGATCATGGTGGAGCCGGCCGTGTACGGGTAGCAGTCGAGCCCGATGCACTGGTGCTGCATCGCTTCCTTGATGAAGGGCAGCGTGACTTTGGTCTTGCCGAAGTTCTGCACGTTCTGCACCTTGTGGTGCGACACCACCACCGGGATGTCGAGCGCGCGGCCGATGTGGAAGGTCTCTTCGAGCGACTCCATCACGCGGTCGCTTTCGTCGCGCATGTGCGTCACGTAAAGTGCCTTGCGCGCCGTGAGCGGGCGGCCGACCTCGATGATCTCCTCGGTCGTGGCCTTCACGGCGGGCGGGTAGAAGGTGCCGGTCGACAGGCCGATCGCGCCGGCCTGCATGGCTTCCTCGACCAGCGCCTGCATGGCTGCGATCTCCAAATCGTTCGCGGGCCGGTCGAGGTCGGACATGACCACGGCGCGCAGGGTCGAATGGCCGACCATCGCCGCCACATTCACCGACGAGGGCGTGGCGCGCAGTGCGTCGAGATAGGCCGCGAAGGTCGTGAAGCGGCCTTCGGCCGGGGAGTCGAGCAGGCTCAGCGGCATCGGCAGGTCCATGTCGGCGCGCAGCGGCGCCGCGCTGATGCCGCAGTTGCCCGCCACCACCGTGGTCACGCCCTGCGACACCTTGAAGGGCATCTGCGCCTGCGACAGCACGGCCTGGTCGTCGTGCGTGTGCGAGTCGATGAAGCCGGGCGCGACGATGCGGCCCGCGGCGTCCAGGGTCTGGTCGGCCGTGTGGCCCGCGAGCTGGCCGATGGCGGCGATGCGGCCGTTCAGGATGCCGATGTCGGCATCGAAACGCGGCGCCCTGGTGCCATCGATCACGGTGCCGCCGCGGATCAGGAGGTCGTAGTGGGTCGGAGCGTCGGACATGAGGATTCCTTCTTCAACGAAAGTGGCAGGCCACCCAGTGGCCGCCGTTGGACGACGAGGGCCGCTCGGTCAGCTCGGGCGTCTTTTCCTTGCACACGGCCTGCGCCATCGGGCAGCGCGTGTGAAAGCGGCACCCCGAAGGCGGATTGGCGGGGCTCGGCGGATCGCCTTGCAGCAGAATGCGGCGCGCCGGCGTGCGCGGGTTCGGCACGGGCACGGCCGACAGCAGGATCTCGGTGTAGGGGTGCAGCGGCGTCGAGAACAGCGTGTCGCGGTCCGCGATCTCCACGATATGGCCGAGGTACATCACCGCCACGCGATGGCTGATGTGGCGCACCACCGCGAGGTCGTGCGCGACGAACAGGTAGGCGATGCCCAATTCGGCCTGCAGATCCATCAGCAGGTTCACCACCTGCGCCTGCACCGACACGTCCAGCGCCGACACCGGCTCGTCGCAGACGATCAGCTTCGGGTTCAGCGCCAGCGCGCGCGCGATGCCCAGCCGCTGCCGCTGGCCGCCCGAGAACTCGTGCGGAAACTTCTTCGCCGCCTCGGGCCGCAGGCCGACGCGCGAAAACAGCCACTGCACGCGCTCGCGCCGCTCGGCCGCGTCGTCCGGGCCGAAGTTGCTGAAGTTACGCATGGGCTCGGCCACGATGTCGCCGGCCGTCAGGCGCGGGTTCAGCGAGGCATACGGGTCCTGGAAGATGATCTGCAGCTGGCGACGGCGCAGGCGCATCTCGTTCGCCGGGAGCGTCAGCAGCTCCTCGCCGTCGAGCCGCACCGAGCCTGCGCTGGGCTCGACCAGCCGCAGCACCGACTTGGCCGTGGTCGTCTTGCCGCAGCCGGATTCGCCGACCAGCGAGAGCGTCTCGCCGCGCGCGACCGAGAACGACACGCCGTCGACCGCCTGGATCGCCGGCTTCGCGGGCCGCAGCCAGCGCTTGGGAGAGACGTAATGCTTGCGCAGATCGCGCACCTCGAGCAGCGGGGCCGCGGTCGTCATGCCATCACTCCGGCCGCATCGGCCCATTGTTCTTCGACGGCAAAGCAGGCCACCACATGGTCGCCGCCCTGCCGCACCAGCCGCGGCGTCTCCACGCGGCAGCGCTCGCGCGCATGGCCGCAGCGCGCCGCGAAGGCGCAGCCGCGTCCCAGCTCGTGCGCGGCCGGCACCAGTCCCGGAATCTCGGTGAGCCGCGTGCTCGCGGTATTCAATCCGGGCATCGAGGCCATCAGCGCGCGCGTGTAGGGATGCAGCGGCCGGTCGAAGAGATCGGTCACGTCGGCTTCCTCGACCTTCCTGCCGGCATACATCACGACCACGCGGTCGCAGCTCTCGGCCACCACGCCGAGGTCGTGCGTGATCATCACCACGCCCATGCCCAGCTCCTTCTGAAGCCGCTTGATGAGATCGAGGATCTGCGCCTGGATCGTCACGTCCAGCGCCGTCGTCGGCTCGTCGGCGATCAGCACCTCGGGGTTGCAGGCCAGGGCCAGCGCGATCATGACGCGCTGGCGCATGCCGCCCGAGAGTTGGTGCGGGTACTCGTTCACGCGCCGCTCGGGCTCGGGGATCTGCACCAAGCGCAGCATCTCGACCGCGCGCTTCATCGCATCGCAGCGGCTGGCCTTCTGGTGCAGTTGCACCGTCTCGGCGATCTGCCGGCCCACGGTGAGCACCGGGTTCAGCGAGGTCATCGGCTCCTGGAAGATCATCGAGATGCGGTTGCCGCGGATCTGCCGCATGTCGCGCTCGCTCAGCTGCATCAGGTCGGTGCCGCGCAGCCGCACGGCGCCCATGTGGCGCCCGGGCGGCGTCGGCACCAGCCGCAGGATCGACAGCGCGGTCACGCTCTTGCCGCAGCCCGATTCGCCGACCACGCCGAGCGTGCGACCCGCTCGCACGGTGTAGGACACGCCGTCGACCGAGCGCACCACGCCCGCCAGCGTGTGGAAGTGGGTGCGCAGGTCGTCGACTTCGAGCAGCGGCTCGCCGGGGGCGAGCGCGGTGTGGGACATCGTGATCGTCATGGCGCTTCGCTCACAGTTGCCGCGCCAAGCGCGGGTCGAGCGCATCGCGCAGGCCGTCGCCGAGCAGGTTGATGGCCAGCACCGTGGCCGCCAGCAGCAGGCCCGGGTACAGGATGATGTGGAACGCCACCGCCACGAAGTTGCGGCCCTCGGCCATCATGTTGCCCCAGCTGGGTGTCTGCGCAGGCACGCCGACGCCGAGGAAGGACAGCGCCGCCTCGGTCAGCACCGCGGCGGCGGCCACGAAGGTCGACTGCACGATCAGCGGCGCCACCATGTTGGGCAGCACATGCCGCAGCAGGATCAGCGGCAGCCGCGTGCCGACCGCGTGCGCGGCCTCGACGTAGAGCTGCTCGCGCAAGGTGAGCGCGAGCGAGCGCACCAGCCGCACCACGCGCGGAATCTCGGGCACGGTGATGGCGACGATCACCGTCGTGAGACTGGCGCGCGTCACCGCCATGAGTGCAATGGCGAGCAGGATGCCGGGAATGGCCATCAGCCCGTCCATCACGCGCATCACCGGACCGTCGGCCCAGCGCACGAAGCCCGCGAACAGGCCGGTCAGCACGCCGAAGAAGGTGGCCAGCAGCGCGACCGAGGCGCCGACGATCATCGACACCCGTCCGCCCCACACCGCGCGGCTGAACACGTCGCGGCCCAGCGCGTCGGTGCCGAACCAGTGCTCGGATGAGGGCGGCTGCATGCGCGCGAGCGGGTCGATGTCCTGCGGGTCGAAGGTGGCGAGCCAGGGCGCGGCGATGGAGATGGCGGCCACCGCGGCCAGCAGCAGCGCGCCGATGATGAGCGTGGGGTTCTTGCGCAGCCAGCGCCAGCGCGGCAGCACGAAGGGTGCTTCGGCGGCCTCCGGTGCCTCCGGGGTTGGCGCGTCGGCGTGGCGGAAGGGCAGGGCAGAGGACATGGAATGAAGGCCGGTTCAATCAATACTGGATGCGCGGGTCGAAGAGCCGGTAGCTCAGATCGATCAGCAGGTTGATCAGCACGTACACGCCGGCCGACAGCAGCAGCACGCTCTGGATCACGGGGTAGTCATGGCGCTGTACCGAATCGATCACGAGTCGGCCCACGCCCGGAATGGCGAACACCGTCTCCGTCACCACCACGCCGCCGATCAGCAGTGCGATGCCCACGCCCACCGTGGTGGCGATGGGAATGGCCGCGTTGCGTAGCGCATGGCCCAGCACCGGCAGCACGCCGAGACCCTTGGCGCGCGCGGTGCGGATGTAGTCTTCATGCAGCACCTCGAGCACCGTGGCGCGCGTCATGCGCGTCACGAGCGCGATGTACACCAGCGCCAGGTTCACGCAGGGAAGCACCAGGCCGCGCAGCCAGTCGCCGGGGCTTTCCGAGAAATGCACATAGCCCTGGACCGGAAACCACGGCAGCTGGATCGCGAAAGCGTAGATCAGCAGGTAGCCGACCAGGAACACCGGCACCGAGAAGGCGAGCACCGCGAACAGCATCACCAGCCGGTCGATCCAGCTGCCCGCGCGATAGGCCGCGAGCGTGCCCAGCGGCACGGCCACCACCAGCGTGATCGCCATGGTCAGCACCGCGATCGACACCGTGGGCTCCAGCCGCTGACCCAGCAGCTGCGTCACCGGCACCTGCGTGAAGATCGAGGTGCCGAGGTCGCCGGTGAAGAGCTTGCCCAGCCAGATCGCGAACTGCTGCCACAGCGGCAGATTCAGGCCCAGCGCGGCGCGCAGCTTCTCGATGTCTTCGACGGAGGCGAGGTCGCCGGCGATCAGCGCGGCCGGGTCGCCCGGCGACAGGTGAATCAGCAGGAACACCACCACGGCCACCACCGCCATGACGGGCAGCGTCGAGAGAAATCGCCTGAGAATGTAGCCCATGATGAAGCAGCGTGGTGCCGGTTATTTGTCGAGCACCCAGACCGTCGGCATGCCGGCCCAGAGCTTGTCGGTGCCCTTGAGGCTGGCGCGCGCGGCATACGCGGACGAATACTGGCCCGCGTTGATGTACGGCACCGCCTCGTAGGCGCGGGCCTGGAAGGCGTCGAGCACTTCCTTGCGCTTGGCCGGCACCGTTTCCTTGAGCCAGGCGTTGCGCAGTTCGTCGAGCGGCTTGTCGCAGGGCCAGCCGGGCAGGGAGTTGCCGCAGGCGGCGCTCAGGTAGGCGTTGGTGATCGGCGAATTGACGTCGAACTCGCCGGCCACGGTGACGTACATGTTCCAGCCGCCGGCCTCCGGTGCGTCGCGCTTGGCGCGGCGTGCGCCGATGGAAGCCCAGTCCATCGTCTGCGCGTCGACGTTCATGCCGATGCTGCGCATGGTTTGCGCGGCCATCAGCGCCTCGGCGTTGAGGTAGGTGACGTCGCTCGGCACCAGGAGCGTGACCTTCTCGCCCTTGTAGCCGGCGTCTGCGAGCATTTTCCTGGCCTTGGCCACGTCGGCCTTGCGGTAGGGCTCGGCGCCCGCGGCAGTCTCGTTGGGGCTGCCGCAGATGAAGAAGGTCTGGCAGTAGCTCATGCGCATGTCGAGCGGATAGCCCATGGCCGCGACGATGCGTTCCTGGCTCACGGCCTGCAGCAGCGCCTGGCGCACCTTCGGGTTGTCGAAGGGCGGCAGCAGGTGGTTCATCACCAGGAAGCCCTGGTAGGTGCCGCCGGAGCCGATCTTCACGCTCGGGTCGGTACGCAAGGGGGCAATGTAGTCGGGCGGCACCTGCTCCACCAGGTCGACCTCGCCGCGCTTGAGTGCCGCGATGGCGCTGTTGGCATCGGGCAGGTAAAGCCATTCCACGCGGTCGAAGGTGGTCTTCTTGCTGCCGGCCAGGCCGCTCGGCGGTTCGCTGCGCGGCACGTAGTTGGGGTTGCGCACGAACACCGTCTTGTTGCCCGGCACCCACTCGTCGCGCTTGAAGATGAAGGGGCCGGAGCCGATCACCTCGGGCAGCGGCGCGGTCGCGGACATCTTGGCCAGCCGTTCCGGCAGGATCACCGGCGGAAAGCTGGAGGGCTTGGCCAGCCCGTCGAGCACCAGGCCGAAGGGCTCGGTGAGCGTGAGCGTGAAGGTACGGGCATCGACTGCCTTCCACTCGGCGCCACCCGCCACCATGGCGCGGCCGATGCTGTCGCGCGCGGCCCAGCGCTGCAGCGAGGCGATGGCGTCGGCTGAGGTCACGGCGCTGCCGTCGGAAAACTTGAGACCGGGGCGCAGCGTGAAGCTCCACTGCTTGCTGTCCTTGGAGCTCGTGTACTTCTCGACCATCTGCGGCTGCGGCTTGCCGCTCGCGTCCTGCGCGAACAGCGTGTCGTAGACCATGTAGCCGAAGTTGCGTGAGATGTAGGCCGTGGTGAAGGTCGGGTCGAGGATCTTCAGGTCGGCATGCGCCACCACCTTCAGCGTCTTGGGCGGCGTCTGGGCGAGCGCCGGCAGGCACGCGGCTGAAAGCGCCAGGGTGGCAAGGGCTGCGAGCGTTCGTCGTTTCATCGTCGGTTCTCCGGTAAGGGCTGAAAAGAAGTGGGCAAGCCCGGGGGTCATGCGGTGATCGGCCACTTGGGCAGGCGGGCCTTGCGATACGGCAGCGTGGTGAGGTCCAGGGTCACGGCGCCCGGCGCGCCCGCATAGATCACATGCTTCGCGACCTTGGCGTACGACGCATAGAAATGCTGCGACGACTTCACGACGATGATCTTCTTGGCGGCCAGGTCGCAGCCCAGCTGCGTGAACAGGTCGGTGCCCATCGCCTGGTTGCGCAGCGTGATCAGCACGATCTCGATGCCGTCGGCCTCGACCAGCGCGCTGTCGCCCATCAGCGTGGGCGTTCCCGCCAGGCCGGTCATGACCAGGTCGTGCTGCAGCGCCTTCACGGTGCATTCGAGGTCCATCGGGTCGCCCGACAGCGGGCTGATCTTGCCGCCGATGCGCATCGCGAGCTTCGCGCCCACGCCCGCGTCGAAGGCGATGCGCACTGCGATCGGGTCCCACATCGGGCCGATGGCCGCGTTGCGGATGCCGCGCTCGATCATGCGGCGCAGGATGAAGGTCGAATCACTGGCCGCGCCGCCGCCGGGGTTGTCGGCACCGTCGGACAGCACCACGGGGCCGCCGTCGAAAGCCAGCGCCTCGTCGAGCGAGGCGTCGATGCCCGGGTAGTTGACCGTGAGCCCGTCGCGCATGGCGATCAGCTCGTCGGCGAGCTGGCGCGCCAGCGCGTCGGCCTTGGCCTGGTTGCCGTCGGCGTAGACCAGCACCTTGGTGCCCATCTCGGGCACGTCGCCCCATGAGAAGCCGTGCGTCAGCGAGACCGACAGCACGCCGTCCTTGCCCTCGAGCGACTGCATGCGCTCGACGAAACCGCGCGCCGGCTCGCGCGAGGTGTGGACCGTGACGATCATGTCGCAGTCGACCACCGCGGCCACCGGCCTGACCTTGCCCTCGACGGTGGCGGCGCAGATGTCGACCAGCTCCAGCCCGCGCTCGAGCACGTCGGTGTGCGGGTACTCCTTGAAGGAGATCATCACGTCGGCGTTGGCGACCATCTCGGGCGTGAGGTGGTTGTGCGGATCGAGCTCCGCGCCGATCACCACGTCGGGCCCGACGATCTGCCGCACGCGCGCCAGCAGGTCGCCTTCGCAGTCGTCATAGCCGTCGGCCACCATCGCGCCATGCAGGCCGAGCAGCACCATGTCGACCGGCAGCACCGCGCGCAGGTCGTTCAGCAGTTCGTCGCGCAGCGTCTCGTAGGCATGGCGCGTGGTCGTGCCGCTGGGCTGCGCGCCGGCGACCATGCCCTCGAACAGCTGCCATCCCTTGTCGGCGCCGCGCATGCGCGCGGCCCACAGCGGGCCCGAGAACAGCGTCATCGCATCGGGATGCTTGCCGGCGGCGAAGTAGCCGCGGTCCTTGAAGGAGGCGAGGCTGGTCGGCATCGGGCCGAAGGTGTTGGTTTCGGTGGCGAGGGAGGCACTGAAGACACGCATGGGTGGATTCTGTTGAGGTAGGAGGGCGGTTGTTCTTGCCAGGCGATCAGGCGCAGGCCGCGCGCAGCCGCTGCGGGCCCAGCATCTCGGCCGTGAGCCCGAAGGCCGCGATGCGCTCGGGCAGCGGCAACCCGCGTGCCAGCGCGGCGCAGGCCTCGCCCATGGCGGCCGAGGTCTGGATGCCGTAGCCGCCTTGCGCCGCGACCCAGAAGAAGCCGGGCGCCCCGGGCGCGAAACCGCCGACGAGGTCGCCGTCGGCCACGAAGGAACGCAGCCCGGCCCAGGTGCGCGTGGGGCGGCGGATGGCGAGCGTGGTCGCTTCCTCGATGCGGTGCATGGCGATGGCGATGTCGAGCTCCTCGGGCTGCACATCCTGCGGCTCGGTGGGGTCGGCGTTGGCCGGCGAACCGAGCAGCATGCCGGCGTCGGGCTTGATGTACCAGCCTTCGTCGGCGCCGAAGACCATGGGCCAGTGCGCGACGCTCTCGCCCTCGGGCGGCGCGAAGATGAAGGCCGAGCGCCGGCGCGGCTCGATGCCCAGCGGCTGCACGCCCGCCATGCGGGCGATGGCGTCGACCCAGGCGCCGGCCGCGTTGAGCACCACCGGCGCCTCGTACACGGCGCCGCCGGCCTGCACGCGCCAGCGGTCGCCGACGCGTTCGATGGCCGTCACGTCCGCATCGCACACCAGCTTGCCGCCCGCCTGCCGCATGCCGCGCAGGTAGCCCTGGTGGATGGCGTGCACGTCCATGTCGGCCGCATCGGGTTCGTACACCGCGCCCAGCACCTGTTCGGGCCGCAGCACCGGCACCATCTCGCGCGCCTGTTCGCCGCTCAGCCGCGACGCGCCGGTGTTCATGGCGCGCAGCACCTCCCAGTGGGCTTCGAGCTCGGCCATGTGCGCCTTGCCCGCGACCATCATGGCCCCGCGCGGCGTGAGCAGCGGATGCTCCGTGAAGCCCGCGGGCGGGTCTTCGAGGAAGGCGCGGCTGGCCATCGTGAGGGCCCGCACCTGCGGCGTGCCGTAGCTTTCCATGAAGAGGGCGGCGGAGCGGCCGGTGGAGTGGTAGCCGGGCTGCGATTCGCGTTCGAGCAGGATCACGCGGGCGTGGGGCGCGAGCCAGTGGGCCACCGAGGCCCCGGCGATGCCGCCGCCAATCACGAGGTAGTCGGCCACGAAGGGCGCTGGGGTGCTGGTACTCATCGGCGGAAAGTGTAGGTAGAAATTTGCGGATACGCAAATTCATTCGACCCTATCAAGGGAAAACCATGGGCACCGAATCGGTGAAATTTGCGTCAACGCAATTTGCGTATACGCAACTTCCGGGCCCGCGTCATGCGGGTCGGCATGGATGGCGTGACGCGGGGCTGGCAGAATCTCCCTGCATCACAAGAGAAAGCCAAGCGTGAATCCACACACAGGGACCAAGCCGGGGACGAAGCCAAAGGAAGAGCCGCCCAAGCTGGACCGCACCACTTTCGGCCATCGGCTGCGCACTGCGCGCAAGCGCTTCGGCTGGACGCTGGCGCAACTGGCCGAGCGCTCTGGCGTGTCGATCACCACCATCTCGCGCGCCGAACGCGGCCAGCTCGCGCTGGGCTACGAGAACTTCACCGCGCTGGGCCGTGCGCTCGAGATGGACATGAACGCGATGTTCGCG
The DNA here is from genome assembly GCF_056405295.1 of Variovorax sp. P1_H2. Taxonomy (NCBI): domain Bacteria; kingdom Pseudomonadati; phylum Pseudomonadota; class Betaproteobacteria; order Burkholderiales; family Comamonadaceae; genus Variovorax; species Variovorax sp. P1_H2. The sequence continues at coordinate 16,394 of NZ_JBFUCJ010000093.1, forward strand.
GGGGCCGGCGTCAAGCCCGCGCAGCTCGAAGGGCCGGTGGTCACGCGCGCGGGCAAGGGTGTGGTGTACCGCGGACTCTCGATCGCCTACGAGTTCCTCGGCACCACGGCGGCCGGAAAGCAGATGAGCCCCGTGGTCGGCACGGTGCATGCACGCCGCATTCACGGCCCCGAGGACTTCGTGCGGCATGCGGGCGAGGAGTTCGCCTATGTGCTGTCGGGCGAGATCGAGGTGCACTTCGAGAACGGCGAGGTGGTTCACCTGGCGCGCGGCGACTCGCTGTACTTCGACAGCCGTCTCGGCCATGCCTACGTGAGCGTGAGCCGCCAGCTCGCGAAGATCGTGGGCATGACCTCGAGCGAGAGCGGGCAGATGCGCTCCGCGCGCGACGGCGACGAGCGCATGGCGCCCATGGTGAAGACTGCGCGCAAGCCTGCCGCAAAGAAAAGCGCCAAGACCGCGAAGGCCGGAAAGAGCGCTTAGCCCACGCCATCGACGCCGTCGAAGGCTGATGGCGGCGGCAAGTCGCAAGTCGAGAGGAAGACATAGGGCGGTACGCATACGCCAATGTCTGTTCTTCCGTGCAAACGCAAATAGACGTTGAGCGTGCCGTATCAAAGCGGACCGGCAATTCGAGACACCAACTCATTGTGTCGAGCGAGAGGTAAGAAGATCTTCTTATTTCACTCGATGTGGATGTTTATTTGGCAATTGAATGGTGGCTTGCGCGGTGAATTTCTTCGAAAGAAGAAGAGAGATATTGCACGAATTCCGGACGAATCTGATGTCGTCGCGCGGACTTGCATTCCTACAATAATCAGTCAAGAAAAGCCGTTCCTCTGCCCCGAGAGGCATCCGACGGATGTGCGCAAGGCATCGGTGGGCGAATAGCTCCCGAGGTGCGCAGCGCCAAGAATATCGCCGGCATTTCTTGACAGAATTTTTGTCAATCTTGACTCGCTGATACGAGGAAATCATTCGTCCAGGCTGAGCCATTCAGGGTGGTGGTGCTTTCGGATCGACGCGGCGATTCCGCGTCCTTCGGCGCATCAATAAGAACAATGACTTTTCCTTTCCGCGGGCGTGCGTCGTCCAAAGCGGCTGTTTGCCGCGTTCCGAAACTCTCGGCTTCCATCCTCTCGCCCCTTTTGCTGACGGGCGTTGCCGCCGCGTTCGCGGCTCATGCGCAAGTCGCCTCTACGCCGAGGCCGATCATCGAGGAGCAACGCCAGCTAGAGCGCGAACGCGCGTTGCGCGAGCAGCAGGAACGCACGGTCGACACTCGGCCGAAGCCCGCGGTCATCGATGCGCAAACCTTGGCGGAGGACGAGCGGCCGTGCTTTCGCATCGATCGGCTGGTGCTCTCGGGCGAACTGGCGGACGATTTCCAATGGGCGCTGGATGCCGCAGCGAGATCGGGTGAAGCCGCCGACGATTGGCAGGGTCGCTGCCTCGGCACCGCAGGCGTCAACGTCGTCCTCGCGCGCGTCCAGCAGGCCGTGATCGCGCGAGGCTATGTCACCACACGCGTGCTCGTCGGCCCGCAAGACCTTGCCGCCGGCACATTGGTCCTGACACTGGTCCCCAGTCGCATTGCAGCGATCCGCTTCAAGGATCGGGAAGAAGGCGAGGACAAGACTTCCACCAGCCTGCGCGGCGCCATCCCGGCGCAAGTGGGCCGTCTCGTCAACCTGCGCGACATCGAACAGGGCCTGGAAAATCTCAAGCGCCTGCCCACCGCTGACGCCGACATCCAGATCGAGGCTTCCACTGCGCCAGGCGCGCGGCCGGGCGACAGCGACCTGGTGGTCGCGTACACGCGCAAACGCCCACTGCGCGCGACCCTGAGCCTGGACGACGGTGGAACGGATGCCACCGGCAAGACACAGGCCGGCGCGACCGTCGCGTGGGATGGCCCGCTCGGGCTGAACGACCTCTTCTATGTCAGCCTGAATCACGATGCCTTCAACCATCAGGGGCAGGGCACGGCCGGACAGACGGTGCACTACTCTGTGCCGTACGGCTACTGGTTGCTGAGCGCGACGGCATCGCAGAACGACTACCACCAGTCCGTGGCCGGCCTGGGCCAGAACTACGTCTACAGCGGCGAGTCGAGCAACGCCGAGGTCAAGCTCGCGAGGCTGATCTACAGGGATGCCTCACGCAAGACGACGACAGCGCTTCGGGCATGGCGCCGGGCTTCGCACAACTTCGTCGACGACACCGAGATCGACGTCCAGCGGCGCGTCGTGGGTGGCTGGGAGGCCAGCGCGAATCACCGCGAGTTCATCGGCGAAGCGACGCTGGACGCAACCCTGGCGTACCGCCGCGGAACGGGCGCCTTCGGATCGAAGGAAGCGCCCGAAGAACCTTTCGGCGACGGCACCTCGCGCATGGAGCTGTTCACGGCCGAGACCAGCCTGAACGCGCCTTTCAAATTCGCAGGCGAGCAGTTCCGCTACAGCGGGCTCTGGCGCGCGCAGTGGAACGGGACGCCCCTCACGCCGCAGGACCGCTTCGCCATCGGCGGGCGCTACACGGTACGTGGCTTCGATGGCGAGAACAGCTTGCTGGGCGAGCGCGGCTGGCTCATCCGCAATGACCTGGGCTGGGCGCTCGGCCGAAGCGGCGCCGAACTCTATGCCGGCGTGGACTACGGACATGTCGGAGGTCTTTCGGTCGAGTTCCAGGTCGGCAACGAGCTGGCGGGCGCCGTGATCGGGGTGCGCGGCGCATTTCAGGGGCTGAACTACGACTTCTTCGTCGGCACGCCCATCAAGAAGCCTCAGGGATTCATCACGGCGAACGTCACCGCTGGCTTCAGCCTCAACTACAACTTCTGAGAGACATCGAGCACATGAATTCAAAGCTTCGCGCGACGGCGCTACTTCTGTTGGCTTCGATCGCCGTTGCGGTGGCAGGCTGCGCGTCCAGGCCTGAGGAACCGAAGCCGGAGATCCGCCGATTCACGCTGATTCCGGTGGCCTCTCCGCTCAACGTCAGCACCGCGAACAAGACGTTGGCGCTGCCCCTGGTGCCGGCGCTGATCGTGACGTCGATCGACAACCGCTGGAAGAGCGCTCGGTTCGACGAGAAGCTCGCCAGCGTTCGCCAAGCCATGGGCCAGAAGATGACCGAGGCGCTCATGAAGGAGTTGACGGCGCAGGGCTTCGAGGTCTCGCTTCTCCAGAACGTCGAGCGTCCCGCCGACGATCCAGACGACATCGACTACAAGCGCCTGCCCACCCGTGCGCCAGTTCTGCACGTCGCCTTCACCGAAGTCGGCATGTATTCGGGTCGCCTGTCCAACGACTACCAACCCAAGGTCAACGTCTCGGCCTACCTCTGGGAGCGRCCCGGCGACAAGGACTGGCGCATGAGTGAAGAATTTTTCTACGGCGCCGACTCGAGCAGCGACAACGACTGGAATGCCCCCGCAGATCCGAAGTATCGCTACGCCGACTTCGACACCCTGATGTCCAGGTCCGACGAGGTGGCCGACAGCTACGACATCGCAATCCAAGCCCTCGCGAAGCGCATCGCCTCGCAACTGCGCGCCCAACTTTAACGAGGGGCGGCGCGGCTGCCATAGAGAGAGAAACGATGAATCGCAATCTCCACAGGATCATCTTCAATGCCAGGCGCGGCATGCGCATGGTCGTTCAAGAAACCGCGCGCAGTGCCGGCAAGGCGGCTGGCACGACAGCCAAAGCGGTCGGTGTGACCGCCGCCGCGTTGCTCGCCGCATCGCCTGCGCCGGCGCAGATCGCAGGCGATCCGAACGCTCCGGGCAACCAGCGCCCGACCGTCTTGGCCGCGCCCAACGGGGTGCCCGTCGTGAACATCGTCACGCCCTCGGCAGCCGGGGTATCGCGCAACGTGTATCGGCAGTTCGACGTCAACGCCCAGGGCGCGATCCTCAACAACTCCCGCACGGCCGTGCAGTCGCAACTCGGCGGCTACATCGGTGCCAATCCATGGCTGGCGAGCGGCTCCGCGCGCGTCATCCTCAACGAAGTCAACAGTTCGTCGCCGAGCTACCTGCGTGGCTACGTGGAGGTCGCGGGACCGAAGGCCGAGGTGATCATCGCGAACCCCTCGGGCATCCAGGTCCAGGGCGGTGGCTTCATCAACGCGAACCGCGTCACGCTGACGACCGGCGTGCCGCAGCTCAACGCCTACGGCGGCATCGAGAGCTATCGCGTGAGCGGCGGGTCCATCGACGTGAGCGGAAGCGGCCTCGACGCCAGCGGGACCGAATTCGCAGCGCTGTATGCGCGCATGGTGTCGATCAACGCCGGCGTCTGGGGCGGCGGAGAGCTGCGCGTCGTGACGGGCGCGAACCAGGTGAGCGCCGATGGGGCGCCGGGCGTCGCCGCCAAGGTCGTGCCGATGGCGGGCAGCGGGCCCACCCCGCCGATCGCTTTCGACTCCGGCGCCTTGGGCGGCATGTACGCGCGAAAGATCTGGATCATGGGCACCGAGGCGGGCGTGGGCGCGCGCAACGCCGGCACGATCCAGACCGGCGCGGGTGACGCGAGGCTGATGGGCCTGGGCGAACTGACCGTGACGGCCTCCGGGAGGATCGAGAACACCGGCACGATCCAGGCTGCGGGCGCCGCGGTCATCACGGCGCCCACTTTCGCGAACAGCGGGACGGTGGTGGCCGCCGGCACGACGAAGATCGCCACGCAAGGCGACCTGGCCAACGCGGGCGGGACCATCGAGGGCCAGCGCATCGAGTTGGCGAGCGTGGCCGGCGATGTGAACAATGCCGGAACGATCCGGCAGACAAGCATGGTCGGGCTCGCGCTCGCAGCACCGACGCTCGTCAATACCAACGGCGGCACCATCGGCTACGAGCCCGTCGCCGATTCTTCTGGCGCAGGTGCGGGCGCGGGAAGCGGCTCCAGCGGGGGCAATTCTGGCGCGGGGGCCGGCACGGGCGGTGCGGGAGCGGGTTCGGGTACGGGGGGTGCCGCAGACCCGGGCGCGGGTGCGGGTGGCACGGCGGTCACGCCAGTGGCCCCGATCGCGCCCGGCCTCATCACCGCAGCCGGCACGATCCGAAACGACGGCGGTCGTGTCTATGCCGGCGGACCGATCGAACTGCAGACGCCCAACGTCTCGAACGCGGGCGGCAAGCTCGACGTCTCCAGTCTCGCGGTCTCCGGTCCCACCTTCAGCAATGCAGGGGGCACGCTCCACGTAGCGAACGGTTTCAGTGCCAACGTTGCGAGCTTCGAAAACAGCGGCGGCAAGCTGAATGCCGGCAGTCTCGACATCACGACCACGGGCGACCTGCTCAATCAGGACGGAACGCTCGCCAGCAATGGCAACGCCAATCTGCAGGTCGGCGGCAGGGTGAACAACCAGCGCGGGACGATATCGGCAACCGGCGCGCTCGATGCGCGCGTCGCGGGCGACATCCAGAACGCCTCGGGCTCGCTGCTTGCCAACCAGGCCGTCTCGATCCAGGGCCGCGCCTTCGACAACACGCTCGGAACCGTGGCCTCCGCAACGGCGGGCACGTCGCTTTCGGTCACGGACGCGCTCACGAACTCGGGCCAGATCGGCGCCGCGACCGACCTGGTCGCACGCGCCGGCTCGCTGACCAACACCGGCTTGCTGCGCGCGGGCAATGATGCAAGCATCGTTGTGGCGAACACCCTGACCAACGATGGCAGCATCACGGCTGGACGAAACGTCGTCGTCAGTGCCGCCACCCTGCAAGGCGGGCGCTCCGGTGTCCTCGGCGCGGGCATCAACGCCGATGGGAGCCCCGGAACGAACGGCGATCTGAATGTCACGGCGACCGGAGCCCTGGTGGCCCAGGGCAAGAACCTCGCGGCCGGCCAAGCGACGTTCCAGGGCGCGAGCGTCGATCTCTCGGGAAGCCAGACCGGCGCCGCGAACATCGCGATCACGGCCACGCAAGGGGACGTGACGACCAGCGGCGCCACCGTCGCCACAGCCGGTACGCTCAGCATCCGCGCCGACAGCCAAGGCGCACAGGCCCTGGTCAACCAGGGCGGAAAGCTCAATGCCGGCCAACTGGACCTGCACGCCTCGAACATCGCCAACACGGGCGGCGGCGAGATCGTCCAGACCGGCGCGGGCGCCACCACCATCGCCGTCGCCGGGTCGCTGAACAATGCCGGTGGGCGCATCGCGAGCAACGGGCAGGACCTGGCTCTCCAGGCCGCCGCCTTCACCAACATCCAGGGCAGCATCGAGCACGCCGGCAATGGCACGCTGTCGCTCAGGGGCGGCAGCTTCGAGGGTGCCGGCGGCAGCGTCGTGAGCAACGGCGCGCTCGTCGTTGGCCTGTCCGGCGCGTTCAACCAGGACGGCGGCAAGTTCAGTGCGCAGCAAGTCACCATCGACGCCGCCAGCATCGGCAACCGCGGCGGCGAGATCGTCCAGATCGGCGGCGGGGCGACGCACATCGCCGCCAGCGGCGTGCTCGACAACACTTCGGGAACGATCGCCACCAACGGCGCAGACCTGGGTCTGGCCGCCACCACCTTGGTCAACAAGGATGGAACCATCCAGCATGCCGGCACCGGGACGCTGAGCATCGACGCGCAGGCCTTCGACGGCGCGGGTGGTCGCATCGCGAGCAATGGCGCGTTGGCAGTGCATGCAGGCGACTTCAACCAGGCGGGTGGCGAACTCACGGCCCGACAGATCACCATCGATGCTGTCGATATCGACAACCGCAACGCCAAGATCACTCAACTGGGCGATGGCGCGACCCGCCTTGCGGCCTCCGGGCGCTTCGACAACACGGACGGCCAGATCGCGACCAATGGCCAGGACCTGCGCCTCTCGGGCGGCAGCTTCCTGAACACCCGCGGCGCCATCGCGCACGCCGGCACCGGCAACCTGGCGCTCGACGCCGGAAGCTTCGACGGCAACGCGGGCAGCATCGTGAGCAACGGCAGCCTGGTCGTCCAGGCCGGCGACTTCAGCCAGGACGGCGGCAGCATGGCCGCGCAGCAGATCCGGATCGATGCCGCAAGCCTGAGCAATCGTTCCGGCACCATCGTGCAAAGCGGCAACGGCAGCACCCGCATCGCGGTCACGGGTACCGTGGACAACACGCGCGGCCGGATCGCGACCAACGGGCAGGACCTGGACCTGCGCGCCGCGACGCTGCAGAACTCGGCCGGTGCGATCGAGCACGCGGGCGCGGGGACCTTGAATCTGGACGTCGGCGCATACAGCGCCACGCAGGGACATGTGACCGGCAATGGCGCGCTGGCCGTACGGGCCGGCACCTATGCGCAGGACGGTGGCGCGACCATTGCCCAGCAGATCACCATCGACGCGGTGGACATTGCCAACATCCACGGCGCGGAAATCGTCCAGGTCGGCACCGCGGCCATGCACATCGCCGCGACCGGCACGCTCAAGAACGACGGTGGCCGGATCGCCAGCAACGGCGCCGACATGACGCTCAAGGCCGGGGCGCTGTCCAACGCGCTGGGGCACCTCCAGCATGCCGGTACCGGGACGATGACGATCGATGCGGGCAACTTCGCAGGCGCCGGCGGCGAGATCACGTCCAACGGCGCGCTGGTCGTGCGCGCCGGGGATTTCAACCAGGCGGGCGTCACCACGGCGGCCCAGGTCACGATCGACGCGGCGGCGCTGGGCAACCGCGGCGGGCGGATCATCCAGACCGGGACCGGTGCCACGCGCATCACAGTCACCGGCGCCATCGACAACGGCGCCGGCGGCACGATCGCCAGCAACGGCGATGTTTCCGTCCACGCGGGCAGCCTGCTGAATCAGGGCGGCACGCTGCGCGCGGCCGGCGCCTCTGGCCTCGACCTCACCACCACCGGGCTGGTGGACAACGGCAGCGGCGGTGAAATCGGCGCGGGCGGAAACCTTGCCCTGAACGCCGGCAGTCTGCGCAATGACGCCGGGCGCATCACCGCCGTCGGCGACCTGGCCGCCAGTGTCGCGGGCGCGGCATCGAACGTGGGAGGAACACTGGCGGCCAACGGCGATACGACGATCACGGCTGGAAGTCTCGACAACACGCGCGGCGTGGCCGCAGCTGTGGAGGGTGCGTTGCGCGTGACCACCAGCGGCACCACCGTCAACGTCGGCGGAACGATGCAAGCCGGCGGCGATGTCGCCCTCACCAGTGGCGGCTTTGATAACTCGGAAGGCAAGGTGTTCGGCAACGCGCTGTCGATCGACACGCGCGGCAACGGTCTTTCGAATGCGCAGGGCACACTGGCCGCCGCGACCACGGTGGCGTTGAACTCGGGCGCGCTATTGAACGATGCCGGCCTGATCCAGTCCGGCGGCGCCATGACGGTGAACACGAACGGCCAGGCACTGAGCAACACGAATGCCGCAGGCCATGCAAGCGGCAAGGGTGGCATCACCAGCGCGGGCACGCTCGATATCGCCAGCGGCGCGTTGAGCAACGCGGGTGGCCATATCGGCTCGAAGGACGCGCTGACCGCCAACACGACAGACTTCTCCAACGTCAGCGGCGGAACCGTCTTCAGCCAGTCGAGCGTTGCCGTGGATACGCACGGTGCAAGCTACGACAACACGGGCGGCGTGACCCAGGCGGTGGGCGACCTGAGCGTGAACGCCGGCACCGTCCGGAACGCCGGCGGCCTGATCCGCTCTGGCGCGACGACGACGCTCACGGCAGGAGTGATCGACAACACCCACACGCAGGGCATCGACCAAGGCATCGAAGGCCGGAATGTTGCGTTGAACGTCGGCGATCTCGACAACACCTTGGGCGCAGTCCGGTCGGATGTCAAGACGACCATCACCAGCGGCGGCAGCGTCGACAACACGAACGGCCTGATCTCGGCGAACGAGACGCTGCGCATCGTCGACCCGAACGCCGCGAATCCCAACGCCAAGACGCTGGCCATCACCAACACCGGCGGGGTCCTCACGGCGAACAAGGCCCTCCAGCTGGACGCCGCCCGCTTCAGCGCCGACGGCACCGTCTCCTCGGGCCGGGACCTGAGCATCGCACTCACGCAGGACATCGTGAACAACGGCGAGGTGAGCGCCAATGGCGAGCTGAGGTATGTCACCACCGGCAACCTGACCAACAACGGCAAGCTGCTCGCGGGCGGCACCTTGACGGCCGGCGGCAACGTGGTGGAGAACACCGCCAACGCCGAGATGAGTGGCACCGACACGATCATCCAGGCCGGGACGCTCAACAACCGAGGCCTGATCGACAGCCATGGCCAGACGCGAATCGACGCGGGAACGGTCAACAACATCGGAACCGGCCGCATCTATGGCGATGCCGTCGCCATCGGCGCGGGCACGCTGAACAACGTCGCCGAGACCGTCGGGGGCGCGACCTCCGCCGCCACCATCGCGGCGCGCTCGACGCTGGACATCGGCGCGGGAACCCTCAACAACCGCGACGGTGCACTGATTTTCAGCGCGGGCGACATGTACATCGGCGGCGCGCTCGATGCCAACGGCTTCGCCACCGGCAAGGGCAGCGTTCTGAACAACGAAAGCGCCACCATCGAATCGCTCGGCGACATGTCGATCGCGATGGCGAACGTCAACAACATCGACACCCACTTGCAGGTGGTGCAGGAAACCAGGACCGAGCAGACGACCCACCTGTCGACGCTGGACGGCAAGACCTGGAGCAAGGACGACACGCGGGGCGACCCCTTCACGGGCCAGGTATGGCACCGCAATGCCGACGGCAGCGAAACGCTGGTCGGCATCAGCTACCTCGACTGGCAGATCACCGAGACCACCACCCGCGACGTCGCCACCCACACGGCGGCTGCCCGGCTGGCGGCCGGCGGCAACATGAGCATCGATGGCCATCTGCTGAACCGGGACAGCAAGGTGACCGCCGGTGGCGCGCTCACCGCCACCAGCGTGGACAACAGGGCGACCCAAGGCCAGTCCGCCACCAGCTACAGCGGCATGGCCACAGGCTACGACGGCTACGGCGTGGCGTTCTACCCCCTGACACCGTACTCGGACCCCGCCAAGACCATCGACATCGGCAGCTTCGAGTACACACCGAACACCCATGCCACGGCTGGCTACGACCCGGGTTCGGCGAGCGGCGTCAATGGACCGGGCGGCTCCGCAGGCCAGGCCGGTGGCGTTTCGGGCGGCAACGGACCCGGCACGGTCATCGAAGTGGCCTCGGCGGTCAGCGGGTCCTCGCGGGCCGACGGCGAACAGGCGGCGCGTCAGACCGGCAGCGTCGATCAGGCGGGTGGGTCGAACGCGGCGACAGCCGGCGGCAGCGGTGCAGGCGCCGCGGTCGGCAGTGCAGCAGCGAGCGCGACCGGCGCGGGCGCCGGCAACGGCGTCGCCGGTGCGCGCGATGTCCCGATGGTGGTGCGCACCAGCGCGCCGGATACGCGCTTGCCTACGGCAAGCCTGTTCCAGACGAAGCCCGGCGCCGGCAACTACCTCGTCGAAACCGATCCGCGTTTCGCGAACTACCGCCACTGGCTCAACAGCGACTACCTTCTCAACGCGATGGGCTTCGACGCCAACAGCGTGCAGAAGCGCCTGGGCGACGGCTTCTACGAGCAGAAACTGATCCGCGAGCAGGTGGCCCAACTCACCGGCTACCGTTATCTCGACGGCTACGCCAGCGACGAGGAACAGTACACGGCGCTGATGAACGCGGGCGTGACCTTCGCGCAGAAGTACCACCTGACACCGGGCATAGCGCTCACGGCCGAGCAGATGGCGCAACTCACGAGCGACATCGTGTGGCTGGTCGAGCAGACGGTGACGCTGCCGGACGGCAGCACGCAGCGCGTGCTCGTGCCGCAGGTGTATGTGCGCGTGCAGCCCGGGGATATTGACGGCTCGGGTGCATTGCTGTCGGCCGATCGCCTGACCATCAAGAACAAGGCGGGCGAAGGCGACTTCGCGAACAGCGGCACCATCGCCGGCCGCTCACTGGTGTCCATCACCGCCGACAACGTCAACAACCTGGGCGGGCGGATCTCGGGCGGCAACGTGGCGCTGGATGCCAGGGCCGACATCAACGTCATCGGCGGCACGGTCGATGCGCGCGACTCGCTGGCACTCACCGCCGGCAACGACATCAACATCCAGTCCACGACGTCTTCCTCCAGCAACGGGCAATCCAGCAAGACCAGCATCGACAGGATCGCAGGCGTGTACGTGACCAACCCGGGCGGCACGCTGGTGGCGAACGCCGGCCGGGATGTGAATCTCGTCGGCGCGATCCTCGAGAACAAGGGTGGCGGTCTCACGTCCGTCACGGCGAAGCGGGACATCAACCTCGGAACCGTCACCGAGAGCGATTCCTTCTTCGCCGTCGTCCCCGGCAAGGCCGTGAGTTCGTCCAGCAGCCGGGAGACCGGCAGCACGATCGCGACCAACGGCACGACCATCCTCAACGCCGGGAACGACATCAACGCCCGACAGGCTGACGTGAACGCCGGCGAGGGACTGCTCGTCGCCAACGCCGGGCGCAACCTCAACATCGTGGACGGCCAGGCGAAGGACAGCAGCGCCTTCATCTCACAGTCCACGAAGAAGAGCACGTTCTCCAAGACAACCACGACGATGACCGCGTCGCAGGAAAGCTCCACCAGCGTGGGCAGCAGCTTCCAGGGCGGGCTTGTCTCGCTGCATGCGGACAACAACGTCAACATCGTCGGCTCGCACGTCAGCGGCACGCAGGGCGTGAGCGTCACGGCCGGCAACGAACTCAACGTGGTCGAAGGCCGCGACACGCACAGCAGCAGCGCCAGCCTCGATCGCTCGAAGACATCGGGTTTGCCGGGGGCTATCACCCCGACCTTCGATTCCACCAAGAAGACTGGCAACACCCTCGAATCGAGCACCAACACTGCAGCGGCCGGCACCATCACCAGCAGTCAGGGCGGCGTCTACCTCGAAGGCGGCAACAGCGTGTACCTGCAGGGCGCCCAGGTCGATGCAGCCAAGGACCTGACGATCAAGGGCGGCGAGGTGACCATCGCCGGCGCCGTCAACGAGGCGGGCCTCACGGTCGGCAGCAGCAGTTCGACGAAGGTCAGCCCGCTCAGTGCCGACCCAGGGCGCAAGGCCAAGGGCGAAAACATCCAGGATGCCGACGCCAGCTCGCTGACGAACAGCAAGCTGAGCGGCGCCAACATCAGCATCACCGCCACCGGCGACAACGGCACCAGCGGCGCCGTCACCATCGCGGGCACCACCATCGACACKCCCGGCAAKYTCMAGCTCGAAGGCGACRGCGTCAACCTCGCGCTGCAATCGACCGARTCGAGCACGAGCCACACGGGCGGCAAGCGCAACCTGGTGTGGCAGAGCACCAAGGACTCGGGCACCACGGACGAGACGCTGCACTACAACCAGATCAACGCCGGCGCGCTGGAGGTCAATGCCAACCGCGTGACGGTGGGCATGAACGCCAAGGACAGCGTCGAAGCGCTGGCGCAGCAGCCGGGCATGGAGTGGATCGGCAAGGTCAACAGCGATCCGAACCTGGCCGGCAAGGTCGACTGGCAGGCGATCGAGGCGGCGCACAAGCAGTGGGACTACGGCAAGAGCGGGCTGACGCCCGAAGGCGCGGCCGTGGTGACGGCGGTCGTGACCTATCTGACCTGGGGGGCGGCTTCGGGCGTCGGAGCGGCGGCGGGTGATGCTGCCGCCGTCAGCGTCGGCCAAGGAATCGTGGTCGAAGGAGCGACCTTCGCAGCCGGGAGCACGGTTGGAGCTGTCGTCTCAGGTGCCGTGACGGCCGGTGTGTCCGCGCTGGCGGCGCAGGCATCGATCGCGCTCATCAACAACCAGGGCGACATCGGCGCAGCGCTGAAGGACCTTGGCAGCAGTTCGAGCGTCAAGAATCTGCTGACCGCTATTGCCACTGGCGGTGTCCTCGGCGGATTGAACATGAATCCGACGGGACTACCTACCACCGGAGGCGGCGCGGAAAAGTTCATGAGCCAGTTGGGCGACAACCTGACTGCGAGCGCCGTGATCTTGCCCCCGAAAAACGTACTCCATAGCTGATGGTCAAATTCAGTGATTGGAGAGAAGAGAAATGAGCAAGAGAAAAGACGGGCAACCGCGTGGCAGGTACACGCTCGAATTCAAGC